>NZ_LTCZ01000110.1:0-8378 GCF_001583455.1 Rhodococcus sp. LB1
TCTTACTCGTCATCGACGTACCCCGATCCGCGTGCACCACATTCGGGACACCCTGCACAGCAAAGACTTCGGTCATCATCTCCGCGGCTAGCAGCCCCGACTCGTGCGTCTGCACGTGTGCGCCGACGATGTAGCGGGAAAAGATATCGATCATCACGTATGCATCGAAATAGGTGCCCTTGACCGGGCCGGGGAGCTTGGTGATGTCCCACGAATACACCTGCCGCGGCGCGGTCGCCACCAACTCCGGACAGGCCCGAGCAGGATGGCGAGCCTGCCGGCGACGTTCTTTGACCTGCGCGTTCTCCCGCAGGATCCGGTACATCGTCGCCACCGAGCACAGGTAGATGCCCTCGTCGAGGAGACTCGCGTACACCTCGAGCGGCGCCCGATCGACGAACCGGTCGCTACAGAGGACGTCGAGGACGGCCCGCCGTTCGGCGGCGGTGAGTTTGTTCTCCGGGGTGCGCGCGGCGGTGGTGCCGGCCGGACCGGCTGCTGCAGGACGGGCCTTGTCCCGCGCTGCGGTGGAGCGCACAACACCAGTCAGTGTCGTTGCCGCCCTGGTTGTTATACCGGATGCGGTGAGCTCGTGATGGGCGCGCATCAGCGCTTCTTGCGCTGTTCGTCCGCGTCCGTGCTCTCGGAGAGTTGCTCCAAGAGCGAGTGCGCTTTTCCCATGATCAACAGGGCAGTTTCAGTGGTAGCCAGCTTCTTGTTCGCCCGTTCGAGCTCACGCTTGAGGCGGGCGATCTCAGTCTGCTCGGCGGTGAGTTTGCCGACCTTCTCGCCGGGTTTCGTGCCGTCGAGGACTCCCGCGTCGCGTTGCCTGCGCCATTCACTGATCAGGGACGAGTACAGGCCTTCGCGCCGCAGGTACGCACCACCGCCACCCGTCTGGCAGGCCTGCTCGTAGGCGGCCAGGTGGGCGAGCTTGTCGGCGGCGCTGAAGGTGCGTCGACGCTGCGGGCCGTCGGCATGGGGATGCGGGGAGTCCATCCGGTAATTGTCCTCGACCGGCATGGTGGGAGAAATCGTCATCGTCGGGTTGATCCGTATCTCGCCCTGCAGGCGGGGTTGCTGTGAACCGCTGGACTCAACTCACCCTGACACACAGGGCAAGGGCGGCAAAAGCCGACCCGTTCGCCGTGCTCCCAGGCAAGTTCACCCCGCCGATCTTCTGCTGCGCGACGCTCAGCAACTCCTCGAAATCGACGATGTGCTCACCGCCGAGACCTGGGCCAGCGGCTGGCTCGGCGAGGCGTGGTCGACGGCGGCAGTGACCGAACGCAAGCCCGAGCATCAACTGTGCATGCAGGTCACCGGCCGAGCATGCTCCACACCGTCTCCGTACGCGCTGGCCGCGGTCGACGCGCTTGCGCGAGTCGCACCTGCGGCCGACATCTCCATGCTGACTGAAACCCTGGGCATCTTGGCCGAAACCCAACCACCGCCGGCCTGGCACACCGTCGCGGCGTGGACTCCCACCGCGGCGTGGCGCGCGGTCGACGTGTACGACAGCGAACGAGTCCTGTTCATTGACTACGACGGACCCCACCCACACACATTGATGGCACATATCTACCAGGTCGGCGGGCTCATGATCGACAAGCTCGCTCTCCTGAATCCCGGCGCAGCCACCGCGTGGGACCAGCTGCGTGAGCCCGACGAGGCACCGATGCCGCTCCAGTCGGCTCCGGTCGCCGAGGTGCTCGCCGATCTCGCGCACGCGTTGCGCACCACCGACATGACCTGGCCCCGCACCGCCGACGAGGACTTTTGCGATCACCGGGCGCTCGCATGGTCCCGCTGCCGGGACTACCTGCCAGAATGGCCCGAACACATCGGACTCCCCGAGCAAAGGCGCCGCCAACTGGTCGAGGACTTCCTCACCGACATCGGAAGCGACGACGAGGTGAGCCGGTCGCTGGCCGAGCTGTTCCTGGACTACGGCGACGGCTACATCGGCGCCGGACCGCTGTGCTGGAGTCCGGGCGAGGTGATGCTGCTGCTTACAGATTGGCTTCCCCGCAAAGCAGTCCTCGACGCCGACCAACGCAACGCACTGCCCTTCGTGTTGCGCCGATGGCTGACCTTCGCGTTGACCCAACAGGGTATCGACCGCCAGTGGATCAGTCTCGTCGTTGATGCTGTCGACACCTTCACACCTGAGTTCCAGGACGCGTTCGACGATGAAACTGCATGGGGCCCCGGCAAACAGGTGGTCGCAGCGCTTTCCGAGCGAGGCATCGACCTCACCGACCGCCACGCCGTCGACGACGCCATTCGGCAACTCAACGCCGAACAACTCGCCCACCGACTACTGCCCTGAACCGTCAGCTGTGAGCACACCCGATTCACACGTCGTGCCGATTCCCTTCTGAACCTGGGGAATGCTTTCCTGCGACGCGTTGCCCAGCGAATGTGCGCTCGTTGGGAAAGCTAAGTGACCTCAGAGTGCGATGCTAGTCAGGCTATCTATCGGTGCTAGAGATACTAGATAGCAAAGTAACACTATTCCAGCTATCTCGACTCGCTATGCGAGCGTTGATTGCTCGCCCACCTACGGCTGCTAGGAGTGAAGTCGTAGCTAGCGGTTGAGCGACCGTTGCACTAACGCCCGCTGGCGGAAGTAGCACTTCTCGCGCACCGAGATAGGAACGCTAGGCTAGCTAACGGAGTGCGGCTAGCCGAAAATCGTGCTTGGTTGATGCGGTGCCAGATCCGCTCGGGCAGCATGTCGAGCTGCGAAGACTCGAAGCCGGCCTGCTCCGTTTCGCCGGGTTCCGCCGTGCCCAGGCAGATGCGATGTGGTCGAGGGATGCGTTTCGCGTGACGGTGCCTCGCGCATCGTTGTGGCGGCGACCCACTGACCTGCTGAAATATCAATGCTAGCTCCGATAGCATTGACGGGATCTACTTTGGTAGCAGGAAGGGAAGCGCAACTATCCAGGCTATCTGGGGTATCGTCTCTAGCCTTCATATCGCGGATAATTCTGCTACGGAGACGATCACAGCTACTCGTTGTAGCGCAGCAAGTCTCGCAATCGGCGCTATCCGAGAGATGCCAGCAACGATATCTATGTGAGCTAGACGCCGTATGAGCGCTACAGTAGCGCCGCATTCTATAGACGCCCGCACGTCTAGGCTGGCTTGCCTTTCTAGCAGTACCAGCCCTACTAGGCTAGCTATGCAGTCTAGGGGTCGTAGGATCGCTTGCAGAGTTATGAGTGCGAACAAAACTACGAGCGCGATGCTTGCTAGAGAAGTTCAACTATCGATCGTTGCTGGCATCGCTATAAGCGCAGATGTATCTAACCTCGCTATGAAAACTAGTGCAGTAGCTGTTGCGAGCAAAGCGATTACAGACACTGTAGATAAGGTCACAACCATAGAGGCCATAGCTATGCCTGCGTGCGCAGCGTCGATCGCTACGAAAGCCAAACTAGAGACGCTAGGTGCGCTACACACGCTTGCTCACCTAGCAAAGAACGCTAGCGTTGCTCGGCGTGTCGAGCTAGTTCAGCAGCCGAGCCTGGCTATGCTCCCTACGCGAGCGTGCGGAGTTGCACTAACGCTCATCGCGCGCATCTGGAAGTCTCCTGGCCTCGACGGAACGGAAACCAAGTCATGACACGCAAATGCGCGATCTGCAATCAGAAAGGGGGAGTGGGCAAGACCGCCACGACCCTCGGTCTCGCGAGCGCAATAAGCAACGCCGGCGGACACGTCCTCATTGTCGACGTCGACCCCCAAGGCAACGCCACCAACGGCGTAGGCGTCACCATCACCGACGAGATGCTGACAACCTACGACCTGATGAGCCGAACCGAATCGGGCACGGCAATCGACGCCGTCATTGCCACCCCATGGGACGGCGTCGATCTGATCCCGGCCGACCAGACGCTCGCGAACATCGAGTCGGATGGGGCCAACGACCTCATCTTCCGCCTCGACATCGCCTTCGAGGGCCTCGACCTCTCCGCCTACGACGCCGTCCTCTTCGACTGCCCACCGTCGCTCGGCAAACTCCTCTTCGCAGTTTTCTGTGCAGTGGACGGGGTCATTGCAGTGACCGAGCCCACCATCGACAGCGTTCAAGGCGTCACCAAGCTCTTCGAAACCGTCGAGAACGTCCAGCGACGCCCCAACCCGAACCTGGCTATCGACAAGATCGTTCTCAGCCGACAGCGGGGGACAGGCGAACACCGATTCCGGGAGAGCGAACTGCGCGACGTCTACGGCGACCTCGTCGCGCGCACCACCATCCCGGAATACGCCACGCGGCAGGACGCACACAGCGCGCGCACCCCGATCCACAAGTTCACGGGCGGAAAATCGCTGTCATTGCAGCTCGCCTACACCGACCTTCTCAACGAACTACCCATCAAGACCGCAGGAGCGACCGTATGAGCGTCCAACGTGAACCCGCTATCCGCAGGCCGGCGCACCCTGCCGCAGATCTTCCTGAGCGCCCCCGGGTCGTCAAAGACCCCACCCCGTCCGCCGTCGACGAGCAGCCGACCCAACTTCCGGCCGAATCGACCATCAGACCTGTCGCCGACGTGCCCGTCACGCCGGTCTTGTCTCCTGCACCCGAGGCGGCATCGCCTGTCGAGAAGCTCAGCGAACAACACAACGTACGGCTGCGGCCCTCGACCAAGGCCCGCCTGACACGCGGCGTGGACAAGCTGCGCTACGAGACCGGAGATCGGAGCATCACCATCTCGTCAGTCACCGACGCCGCTCTCATCGAATACCTGACCAAAAACGGCTGCTAGCACCGACAGCGACGATAGCTAGCGTTGTTAGGTGGGTGTTGGAGTGCAAGCTATGCCGACCGCACCGCACTGACCGAGCCGACATAAGGAGGCCCCCGCCGATTGCGCCGGCGGGGGCCCCGTGGACCGGGACCCCGTGGAAGGAAACCCCGATCATGAACGACCTTAGTATCCGAGCAGCACGAATCCAGCTCCGCGCCCTCATTGCCGCTCTAATCGTTGCGATCGCCATTGCGGTCGGCATCACCACCGGAGCGTTCGTGCTGTCGTTCGCCGTCCAACGCGACCTCGCATTGCAGGCCGGAATCCCTCACTACCTCACCTGGATCTTCCCCGCCATTGTCGACGGCGCAATCCTTGGCGCAACGATCGCCATCGTTGCGCTAAGCAAAATCAACGGCAGCGCAACGGGGAAGCATTTCTTCCTCTGGCTCGCAGTGGTCGTCGTCTTCATCAGCGTCTTCGGCAACGCCTACCACGCCTACCGCGCCGGGGAAGCCGCCGCACGGAGTGCTGCAGCTGGCATCGACCTGGGATACACCCCATTGACTCCAACCGGCGCATCGCTCATTGCAGTCATCCCGCCACTCTTGGTCTTAGCTTTCACCCACGGTGTCGGAATCCTCATCAAAGCCATCGGCACCGCCCACACCGAGTACACCGCGGTCGTCCGAGACACTCGTGACCGCGAACATCGGAACGGCGAGGACAACGCGGCCCATTACCCGACGGTGGTGGCTGAGTCGATGCCGGCATCCGAACGGAACGTTGGCCATATTGCGGACATCGCTACTCCGCGCATTGCGCAGGACCCCGACGTTGCGCAGGACCCCGATGTTGCGCAGGACCCCGATGTTGCGCAGGACCCCGACGTTGCGGCGCGCATTGCTCAGGACCCTGACGTTGCGGCGCGCATTGCTCAGACCGTTGCGCAGTTCGCCGACGTTGCCACGGCAGACGACTCCTCGGCAGTCGACGACAGCAGTGAGGCCGCCGTGACCGGACCTGAGAGTTCTACGCGCGTTGCGGATGCCGCGCAACCAACCGCAACGAACCCAGATGACCTCACCGATGTTGCGACCCTCACCGAGGAGCACGTTGCGCGCAGTGCACTGGACGGACGCAATGCCGATGCACTGAAGGTCGGCAATGCGCTCGAGGACTCGCAGGAGCCATTCGTGTTGCCGGACGAGGCCCAGACTATCGAGAACCTCCTCGACTTCATCGAAACGTGCGCCGACTTCGAGCCTGTAGTGAAGGAGACGGCCCGACTGCGGATCATCGAACAGCACAGCTACGCGGAGATCGCGACACTCACGCGGGCTAAGGCCGCAAGCACCGCAATGCGCCGGTTCGACAAGGTTGCGCAACGCGCGGTCGACGCCGGGTTCCGGACGCCCCCGTTGCCGGAACTCGAGGAGATTGCGGACGGACGCAATGCGGCAACGCTCGATCCGCAGTACACATTGGTCGGGACACCCTGATCACACGCCCCGGCAAGGCGGCGACCGCCAGTCCCTGCTCTCCGCGGCTCGACTGGGGAGACGACCGACCAACAGAACGAAGCACACCCCACACCCAGGGAATCCCGAACCGCCGCAACACCCAGCGCCTCTGACCGCAACACGGCCCGACGTTGCAGACCAACCAGATGGAGTTGCAGCGCAACGCCGACAGTGCGAGATTGGCAACGCAATGTTCGATTCGGATGCAACGGACAACCGGACGTGTGGGCCGCTAAGCGGACGCAACAACGTCGGCGATCATTTGCGCATTGCAGGTGGGCGAGCGCCGCGTTGCAAGTTGGACGCTGGTGATTTACACAGTTCACCTAAGAAGAGTGGATGAGGGAGCGGTTGTGGAATGGTTCGTATCGTTTTGGGATCTGGAGACTCAGCGGACATCGGTGCGCGCGGGGGAAGCGTCCAATCGCGTTGACGCCATGACTCAGGTCATCGCCACTGGGCGCGAGCTGGCGCGCCGCGACGACGGGTCGGTGGTCAATAAGACTGCCCACATCCGTATCGGAACAGAGCTGGCGGTGGTGGCCGGGTTCGACAATCCACACCTCAGCGACGAAAACCTGCGCTGCCGTATCGAGGCCGCCATCACCGCGAAGCAACAACACGCCCGCACGATGCATTAACGTATATCCGTCGAGTTGTAGTTGCGGTCTGCTCGGGGTACCTGGTGACGCTGACATCCGCCGCAGGCACACCCATCCAGCCACTCGATCTCGAAGTGGGCGAGTAGATCCGGTTCCACATCGCCCCTCGGGCCAATGTTGTTTCGGACGTCCGCGCCGTCGGCGCGGCACATTAAGGTCACGAGCTGGTTGAGCCCGGTCTCGGCAAATGCCTTCGCGGCCGCTTGAGTCGTTCGACGGTGCCGCGGGGTGTCAGTGCGCGGTCCGACGCTTTGGATGGGTGGGTATCGATCAGTTGCGGAACGGTTGGCGAACCCATCTCACGCGGCGCTGATAGCAGGGGAGAGCGGACAGAATTTCATCACTGTGACGTAAATGCCCGGGCCTGGACGGTTGTCTGTTTTCTTCACCGGCGGCCGGATGGCTGCCGCGGGAAATGGCAACGTCACGAATTGTGCTCCGGAACGCGCCGCGACCGTGACTGCAAGGCGGAGATAGCTAACTCCGCTACGCTAGCTAGCATTGCAATTGTAGGTTGCGTATTGCGCAACGGAACGCACCCGTCGTGTTTACAGACCGTCCCTCGATTGTTGGCTCACCGGGCCGACCCCGAACAACGGGTCGACGAGATGTGGAAGATAGTACTACCCAGGGTGATGCTGGCAGCACCGCATCAGCACCGTTCGAGCGGCGCGCAGCAGTGTCGCGGTATCTAGTGCCGTCTAGTGTTTCAACAGTCGGGCTCGTCGGTTCTACGGCGCTCACTCTCACGCTGACACAGGCTCGCTGACGATCAGAGGTCCCACAACCCCAGCAATGCGGACCGGAGGCCAGGGGAGCGGACGTAGTGGTCAGTCCGCAGCCGTGAGCCGGGATGCCCGAGATCGGTCAGCGCCTTCTCGGCGCCGGGGAGGGGGAGGGGTGACAGGCCGGTGCGCAGGCGCAGGAAGTACAGAACCGCTCCACCGGACTGCGGGATCTTCATGGGGTCGGACACCACGACCGCCGGCGCGTAAATCCACTCGTCATCGGCGGAGACGAAGACGATCACGTCGCCCCGCCTCACACCGCTGGGCCTGTCGAGGCGAAGCGATTCGAGCTGATATTTCGCCGCCGGGCCGCCGCGGCTGTGGTGCCGGCCCCGCTGCTCGTCGAGGACCTGTTGTTCGGTGCGGGTGGGTTCGTAGTCGACGGCGTGTTTGACGAACATTCGGGTCACCGGCGTCGGCAGGAAATCTGTCTCGGTGCGAACGCGGCCGGTGACCCCGGGCAGTGGGACCGCGCGGCCGATCTCCCACTCCCGGATCGCGTCGTCCAGGAACACCTGATCGACCTCGGTGATCTCGTCGAGGCTGTCGATGAACTTCCGCACGGAGGCGATGATCGCGGGGTCGTCGGTGATGACCACAGCGTCGTCGGCGAGGGTGGAGTTTTCCGACGCGTTCGCCGAC
>NZ_LTCZ01000111.1:0-38235 GCF_001583455.1 Rhodococcus sp. LB1
GACCGGACGAGGTCCACAAGCGCGCCATCGCGCGGCAGGAACTCCGGCAGTACCGCGACACCGCCGTCAGCGCCTCCACCAACGGACACAAGGTTGCGGTGAGCTGACATGGCCGGACTCGACCTCACCGGACGCACCGCGATCGTCACCGGCGCGTCGCGGGGCATCGGCCTGGCCGTCGCCAAGGCCATCGCGGCCGCAGGCGGCAACGTGGTGCTCACCTCACGGTCCCAGGAATCGGCCGACGCCGCCGCGGCCGAGGTCGGGGGCACCGCGATCGGAATTGCCGCCCACGCCGTCGACGAAGAGGCCGCCCGGCGCTGCGTCGACGTCACCCTCGAACGCTTCGGCAGCCTGGACATACTGGTCAACAATGCGGGAACCAACCCTTCGTTCGGGCCGATCATCGACCAGGACCACGCGCGATTCGCCAAGACCTTCGACGTGAACCTGTGGGCTCCGGTGCTGTGGACGGGGCTCGCCACGAAGGCGTGGATGGGCGAGCACGGCGGCGCCGTGGTCAACACCGCCTCCATCGGCGGCATGGCCTTCGAGGCGAACATCGGTCTGTACAACGCGTCCAAGGCCGCGCTGATCCATCTCACCAAGCAACTGGCACTGGAACTCTCACCGAAGGTGCGGGTCAATGCCGTCGCTCCCGGTGTGGTGCGGACCAAGCTCGCCGAGGCGCTCTGGAAGGAACACGAGCAGGCCGTGTCGGAGTCCACGGCGCTGGGGCGGATCGGCGAACCCGCGGACATCGCGTCCGCGGTCGCGTTCCTCGTCTCCGATGCCGCGAGCTGGATCACCGGCGAAACCATGGTGATCGACGGCGGTCAACTGCTCGGCGACGCCCTCCCGTTCCGGCAGGGGGCCCAGCTCGGTGTCTAGCGTGGACGTCGTCGGCATCGACACCGATGCCGTGAGCCGCTGGTTCGGCACGCTCGGCATCGACGGTGCCGGACCGCTGACCTTCGACCGGATCGGACTCGGCCAGTCGAACCTCACCTACCTGGTCCAGGACCGGGCGGGTGGCAGATGGGTGCTCCGGCGCCCACCCCTCGGACACCTGCTGGCGTCGGCCCACGACGTCGCCCGTGAGGCGCGGATCCTCTCCGCCCTCGAGGACACCGTGGTGCCCACCCCGCGGGTGTTCGGACTCACCGACGACCCGGAGGTGAGCGAGGTACCGCTGCTGCTGATGGAGTTCGTCGACGGACAGGTCGTCGATCGCATGTCGATCGCGGAGTCCCTGACCCCGGAACGTCGCCGGGCGATCGGTCTGTCGCTGCCGCGGACGCTCGCGAAGATCCACGCGGTGGACCTCGACCGGACCGGGTTGACCGACCTGGCCAGCCACAAGCCGTACGCGCAGCGTCAGCTCAAGCGGTGGTCGGGGCAGTGGGAGAAGTCGAAGACCCGCGAGTTGCCCGCCCTCGACGACCTGACCCGACGGCTCGCCGCCTCGGTGCCGGAGCAGCGGGAACTGACACTGGTGCACGGCGACTTCCACCTGCGCAACGTCATCACCTCCCACGAGACCGGGGAGGTGACCGCGGCCCTGGACTGGGAGTTGTGCACCCTCGGCGACCCGCTCGCCGACGTCGGCAGCCTGCTCGCGTACTGGCCGGAGCCGGGCGAGTCGACCGGCGGCGACTTCCCCGCGTCCACCCTCGACGGTTTCCCGGACCGGGTGGAGATCGCCGGGGTGTACCTCGACGAGACCGGCCGCGACCCGAAAGCCCTGGCGTTCTGGCACGTCCTCGGCCTGTGGAAGGTCGCGGTCATCGCGGAGGGCGTCATGCGCCGCGCGCGGGACGAACCGCAGAACAAGGCGGCCGCGGGCACCCCGACCGTCGAGCGCATCGACGACCTCGTGGCCAAGGCGTGCGACATCGCCGCCCGGGCCGGAATCTGATCGAACGACGATGGAGAATTTCATGAAGAGAACGGCAATCGTCACCGGCGCGGCACGAGGCATCGGTGCCGCGGTGGCGAGGAAACTGGCGAGCGACGGGTACGCGGTGGCCGTGCTCGACCTCGACGAGTCCGCCTGCGCGGCAACCGTCGACGCTATCGAGTCCGCTGGCGGCCGGGCACTTGCCGTGGGCGCGAACGTCGCCGACGAGGCGTCCGTCGCAGCGGCGGTCGAGCGGGTGGCGACCGAACTCGGTGCCCCGACGATCCTGATCAACAACGCCGGGATCACCCGCGACAACCTGCTGTTCAAGATGACCGTCGACGACTGGGACGCCGTCATGAACGTGCACCTGCGCGGTGCGTTCCTGATGTCGCGGGCCGTGCAGCAGCACATGGTCGACGCCGGGTTCGGCCGCATCGTGAACCTGTCGAGCACGTCCGCCCTCGGTAACCGCGGGCAGGTCAACTACTCCGCCGCCAAGGCCGGCATGCAGGGCTTCACCAAGACGCTCGCCATCGAACTGGGCAAGTTCGGTGTCACCGCGAACGCGATCGCTCCCGGCTTCATCGAGACCGAGATGACCGCCGCCACCGCCGAACGGGTGGGTGTCGGCTTCGAGGACTTCAAGAAGGCGGCGGCGTCGCAGATCCCGGTGAACCGCGTCGGGCAGCCCGAGGACATCGCCAACACCGCGTCGTTCCTGGCGAGTGAGGGTGCCGGATTCGTGTCCGGGCAAGTGATCTACGTGGCCGGCGGACCGAAGGACTGAGGAACATGACCACTGACGAACAGGCGATCGCACGCGACCTCGGCGATCGCGTCGCGACCCTCGTCGAACAGAACGACCTGTCGGATCCGACCGGGTTCCTCGGAGCCCGATTCGACGCCGGCCTCGCATGGGTCCACTTCCCGCCCGGACGCGGCGGGCTCGGGCTGCCGCAGAGCTTCCAGGCGCAGGTCGACGCCGAACTCGCCGCCGCCGGAGCGCCCGGTCCGGCGAAGGGCCGCAACGGGATCGGATTGGGCATGGCCGCGCCGACCATCGCCGCGTTCGGCACCGAGGAACAACAGCAGAAGTACCTGCGGCCGATCTTCACCAGCGAGCACATCTACTGCCAGTTGTTCAGCGAACCGGGGGCGGGCTCCGACCTGGCCGCGGTCGCGACGCGAGCCGTCCGTGAGGGTGACGGCTGGACGGTCAACGGGCAGAAGGTGTGGACGTCGGGGGCGCAGAACGCGCAGATGGCGATCCTCGTGGCCCGGACGGATCCGACGGTGCCCAAGCACGCCGGGCTCACGTACTTCCTGTGCGACATGAGCGATCCCGGTATCGACGTCCGGCCGTTGCGGCAGATCACCGGTGAGGCCGAGTTCAACGAAGTGTTCCTCACCGACGTCCACATTCCCGATACCGATCGGCTCGGCGACGAGGGGCAGGGCTGGCGGGTGGCCACCGCGACCCTCAACAACGAGCGGGTGGCGATCGGCGGTTCCGCGGCCGCCCGAGAGAGCGGGATGATCGGACCGGTCGCCCAGGCCTGGCGGGAGCAACCCGAACTCCGCGATCCTGCGATGCACGACGAACTGCTGCGGCTGTGGGTCGAAGCGGAGGTCGCCCGGCTGACCGGGGAACGCCTGCGGCAACAACTCGAGGCCGGGCAACCCGGCCCGGAGGGATCCGGCCTGAAGCTGGCCTTCGCCCGGCTCGCGCAGACCATTTCGGGTTTCGACATCGAACTCCACGGTGAGGCGGGGCTGCGGTACGACGACTGGACCATGCGCCGCCCCGACAAGGTCGACTTCACCGGCCGTGAACCCGGCTACCGGTACCTGCGCGCGAAAGGCAACTCGATCGAGGGCGGCACGTCCGAGATCCTGCGCAACGTCATCGCAGAACGCGTCCTCGGCCTCCCGCCGGAGCATCGCGTCGACAAGGACATCGCCTGGAAGGACCTGCCCCGATGAGCGCCGCAGATCTGCTGTATTCCGACACGGAAGACGCCCTGCGCGACTCCGTCCGCCGCCTCCTCGCCGACCGCTGCCCACCGGAACTGGTGGTCGGGGCGTACGACCGGGCACCCGCAGACTTCTCCGGAGTGTGGAAATCCCTCGCCGTCGAACTCGGACTGGCGGGCCTGCTCGTCCCCGAGGACCTGGGCGGCGCCGGCGCGAGCGCACGCGAGGCCGGGGTGGTCATGGAGGAGATCGGACGTGCCGTCGCGCCCGTCCCGTACCTTTCCAGCGCCGTACTCGCGACGGTCGCGCTGCTGAAGGCGGGAGACACGCGAACGGTCGGCGCACTCGCCGACGGGACGACCACCGGTGCGCTCACGGTCGGGCTCGCGACCGCACCGGGCCGGTTCACCCCGACCGTGCGCCGGGACGGCGACGCCCTGACCGGCACCGTGACCAGTGTCGCGGGCGTCTCGGAGGCCGACATCCTGATCGTGCCCGTCGAGGGTCCCGGTGGACTCGAACTGCACACGGTGCCCGCAGGCACTGCCGGCGTCACGGTCACCCCCGTGCTCGCGCTCGACATGACCCGGCCACTGTCCGATGTCGCGTTCGACGCCGCCGCGTCCACCCGCATCGACGACGGCAACGCCGCGGCGGCGGTCCGTGAGGCCCTCGTCGTCGGTGCCGCACTGCTCGCCTCCGAGCAACTCGGGCTCGCGCAGTGGTGCTTCGAGACCACCCTGGCGTACGTCAAGGAGCGAACCCAGTTCGGCCGCGCCGTCGGGTCGTTCCAGGCGATCAAGCACCGCCTCGCCGACCTGTGGCTCGAGGTCACCTCCGCGGCCGCCGCTGCCCGCTACGCCGCGGACACCGCCGCCCGGGGCGACGCGGACGCCGAGGTCGCGGCTGCCGTCGCCCAGGCGTACTGCAGTGACGTCGCGGTCCACGCCGCCGAGGAGTGCGTCCAATTGCACGGCGGGATCGGTATGACGTGGGAATACCCCGCACACCTGTATCTGAAGAGGGCGAAGAGCGATCAGCTCGCGTTCGGCACCGCCTACCGCCACCGCGCGCGCCTCGCCGACCTGATCGACCTGCCCGCATAACCCGAGCCACACCACCGACAGTCAGGAAGCAATCCATGAAGGCATGGCGTGTCCACGAACTCGGCGAGCCGCGCACCGCGCTGCAACTCGAGGAGGTCCCGGACCCGACAGCAGGCCCCGGCCAGGTGCTGGTGAAAGTTCTCGCCGCACCGGCGAACTTCCCCGACGTGCTGCTGTGCCGCGGCGAATACCAGATCAAGCCGCCGCTGCCGTTCACTCCAGGGGTCGAGCTGTGCGGTGAGGTGCTGGAGGTCGGTGACGGCGTGACCCGCTTCGCCGTCGGCGACCGGGTGATCGGCAACCCCAACCTGCCCGGCGGCGGATTCGCCCAGATGGCCGTGATGGACGAGGCCAACACGTTCGCCGCCCCGTCCGCGCTCGACGACGCCGAGGCGTCGGCGTTGAGCATCGGCTACCAGACGAGCTGGTTCGCCCTTCACCGGCGCACCCAGCTGAAGCCGGGGGAGACGCTGCTCGTCCATGCCGCCGCGGGCGGAGTGGGCAGCGCCGCAGTGCAATTGGGCAAGGCCGCCGGAGCGAAGGTGATCGGCGTCGTCGGAGGCGCCGACAAGGTCGAGTACTGCCGCCGGCTGGGGGCGGATCTGGTGATCGACCGGCACACCGACGATTTCGTTCCGCTGGTCAAGGAATTCACCGGCGGACGCGGCGCGGACGTCGTCTACGACCCGGTCGGCGGCGACGCCTACGCGAAGTCCACCAAGTGCATCGCGTTCGAAGGCCGGATCCTGATCATCGGTTTCGCCGGCGGCACCATCCCGACACCCGGCCTCAATCACGCCCTGATCAAGAACTACTCGATCATCGGCCTGCACTGGGGTCTGTACAAGCAGTACAACCAGCAGGCGATCGCCGACTGCCACGAGGAATTGACCCGTCTCGCCGACTCCGGTGCGATCAAGCCGCTCATCAGCGAGCGGCTCTCGCTCGCGGACGTCGCCGACGGCATCGGCCGGCTCGGTGACGGCAGCACCGTCGGCCGCCTCGTCTTCCAACCCTGAAGGGAACACACATGGACATCGGTTCACTGTTCGACGTCGCAGGCAAGACCGTGGTGGTCACCGGAGGTTCGCGGGGTATCGGCCGGATGATCGCGCAAGGATTCGCCCTGGCCGGGGCGACCGTGATCATCTCCGCCCGCAAGGCCGAGGCGTGCGAGAAGGCCGCGGCCGAACTGTCCGCCGCCGGGCCGGGGACGTGTCACGCACACCCCGCCGACCTGTCCACCGAGGAGGGGATCGAGGGCCTCGTCGCGCGGGTCGCCGAGGTGTCGCCCCGGCTGGACGTCCTGGTGAACAACGCCGGAGCGACGTGGGGTGCGCCGGTCGACGATTTCCCCGCCGCCGGTTTCGACAAGATCTTCGACATCAACGTCAAGGGCGTGTTCATGCTCACCCAGGCGTTGCTGCCGAGTCTGCGGGCCGCGGCGACGGACGGTGACCCTGCCCGGGTGATCAACATCGGATCGATCGACGGACTCGTGGTGTCGGGTAGCGAGAACTTCTCGTACGGGGCGAGCAAGGCCGCGGTCCACATGCTCACCCGCAAGCTCGCAGCGACGCTGGCCGCCGAGCGGATCACCGTCAATGCAATTGCCCCCGGGCCGTTTCCGAGCAAGATGATGGCGTTCGTCCTGGACGATCCGGAGCGGAAGGAGGCGGTCGAGGGATCGGTGCCGCTCGGCCGGGTCGGCACCCCGGAAGACGTCGCGGGCACGGCGATCTTCCTCTCCTCGCGTGCCGGGGCCTACCTCACCGGCACCGTCGTCCCCGTCGACGGCGGGATCTCGGGAACACGCTGAACACCACGTCAGACAGTCGGAACACGGAACGAGCGAGAGGCGGTACGGCCGCGATGAGCTGGTACGACGACAGGCCCTGGATGGACCGGTACGACGAGAACACGCGTTCAATGGGGGAGATCCCCGCCCGGACAGCGCTCGACATGTTCTCCGCCGCGGTCGAATCCGCCCCGGACGGGCCGGCCATCCGGTACCTCGGAGGCACCCTCGACTACCGCGAGGTCGACGAACTCAGCGACGGTGTGGCCGCCTACCTCACCGAGAACGGATTCGGGAAGGGCGACCGGCTCGCGATCTACCTGCAGAACATCCCGCAGTTCGTGCTGGCGTTGCTCGGCACGTGGAAGGCGGGCGGTGTCGTCGTCCCGCTGAACCCGATGTACCGGGACGAGCTCTCCCACATCCTCACGGACGCCGGAGTCACCGCGATCGTGTGCAGCGAGAACGCGTGGGCCGATCGGGTGGCGGAGCGGGCATCCGCCGCGGGTGTGCGGATCGCGCTGACCGCGAGCGAACTCGACATCCAGACGTCCGGCGACCCACGGGTGTTCGGGGGCGTGACCCGGGTGCGCGCAGAGGCCGTGCCGGACCTGCTCGAGGTGGCCCGGGCGCGCGCGGGGGCCGGCGTGTCGGATCCCGGTCTGGTCCCGGACGACGTCGCACTCGTGTCCTACACGTCCGGAACGAGTGGAGTCCCGAAGGGAGCGACCAACACCCACCGGAATCTCACCGTCAACAGTTCGATCCTGCGCCTGTACGAGAGCAAGCCCGCCGGTTCGCCGATCTTCGCGCTCGCACCGCTGTTCCACATCACGGGCATGGTGTGCCAGCTGCTCACCGCGATCGACCTGGCGTCGCCGCTGATCCTCGCGTACCGGTTCGACGCAGGGGTCGTCCTCGACGCCCTCGAGCGGGAGCGGCCGGTGTTCATGGTCGGCCCGTCCACCGCCTACATGGCGCTGATGGCACACCCCGACTTCTCCGGTGAGCGATTCGCTTCGCTGGAGGCCGTGATGTCCGGTGGCGCCCCGCTGCCCCCCGCCATCGTCGAACGGTTCCGGGAGCTGACCGGAAAGTACATCCGCAACGGTTACGGGCTCACCGAGACCAGCGCACCGTGCGTCGTCGTCCCGCCGAACCTGGAGGCGCCGGTCGATCCGTCATCGGGCACGCTGGCGATCGGCCTGCCCCTTCCCTCCGCCGTGATCCGGATCGTCGGGGAGGACGGGCACGACCTCGACCCGCTCGAAGTCGGGGAGATCGCCGTCGACGGGCCGATGGTCGTGCCCGCGTACTGGAACAAACCGGACGCCACGGCGCAGTCGCTGCCCGGCGGCCGGTTGCTCACCGGCGATGTGGGATTCATGGACGCCCAGGGCTGGGTGTACGTCGTCGATCGCAAGAAGGACATGATCAACGCGTCCGGGTTCAAGGTCTGGCCGCGCGAGGTCGAGGACGTCCTGTACCGGCACCCGGCGGTCCGTGAGGCCGCCGTCGTCGGCGAGCCGGACAGCTACCGCGGCGAGACCGTCGCCGCGTTCGTCAGCCTCCGCCCCGGGCAGACGGTCGAGACGGACGACCTCGTCGAGTACTGCCGGGAGCGGCTGGCCAGCTACAAGGCCCCGAGGCGCGTCGAGATCGTCGACGAACTGCCCAAGACGGCCAGTGGGAAGATCCTCCGACGCGAAATGCGCCGCAGCACCCCGGCCTGAACGCTCCATCGTCCCGGACGAACGGGACGCTCGTCGCGTCAGATCGAACGAGCGTCCCGTTCGTTCCGACGATCAGGCGAGAACGGGGTGCGGGTAGTCCGCCGCGCGATGCTGGAACGACAGGATCCGGGGGTTCTGCACGACCCCGTCACGGATCTCGACGGCCCGCCGGATCGTGTCGCTGCGGTCCCAGGCGGCGGGTCCGTCGAGGACGGTCCCCAGGTGCGGGAGCAGGGCCTCGCTGATCTCCCACGTCGCCGAATTCCACAGGTAGGACGGGCTGTGATCGACCGCGTAGTAGCGGATGTTCTCACCGATCATGAACGTCGGATCGGCGAACGACGTGGGCCGGGCCCAGCTGAAGCCCATTCCCTCGTCGCAGGACACGTCGACGACGAGGCTGCCGGGCAGGAGGGTCTCGACGTCCGAGTCGATCAGGAACGTCAGCGGCGATTCCGTGTCCTGCAGGACGCAGTTGACGATGATGTCGTGCCGGGCGAGGAACCCGGCGAGCGGCATCCGGCCCTCGTCGGTGGTGACGTGGCTGCGGCGCGGATCGGCGTCGTCGTGATCGAACTGCACGATCTCCGCGGAGTGGATCGGCGAGCTCACGGCGGTGACCCCGCGCTGGGTGACGACGTGGACGTCGTGGATGCCCAGGGCGTTCAGCGCGGTCACGGCGCCGCGGGCGGTGGCACCGAAGCCGAGGACCACGGCGCGGAGGCGGCGGCCGTAGTCGCCGGTCGACCCCGCGATCGACAGGGCGTGCAGCACCGAGCTGTATCCGGCGAGCTCGTTGTTCTTGTGGAAGACATGGAGCTGGAACGACCCCTCGACGCTCCAGTGGTTCATGGCCTCGAACGCGATCAACGTGAGGTGGCGATCGACGGCCACCTGGGTGAGCTCCGTGTCCTGGACGCAGTGCGGCCACCCCCACAGGATCTGGCCGTCACGCAGGTCCGCCAGATCCTTCGCGAGAGGTTTGGGCAGCAGGAGGACGTCGTTGTGCTCGATCAGCTGCTCGCGGGTGCGTAACCCTCCCACCGACAGGGCCAGCTGCTCGTCGGACACGCCGAAGGGCTCGCCGTAGCCGTACTCGAGATGGATGCGGCCACGGAGGTCGGGGTCGATCCGGTCGAAGTGGAGCGGGTGGATCGGGAGCCGGCGTTCGTCAGTTTTACTCGAACGCGCGACGACGCCGAGGGTGAGTGGATGAGAGCGGTGTTGCTGCACAGGGGTGTCCCTTGGTCGACACTGCCGGAGAGAGTCTTCGGCAGAGAGTTGTTGCCGCGGAACCCGCAATGGAGGAGGCCAGCGTTCGATCGATGTGCGCGGCATCTGCCGGCGCGGCTGCAGCTCTCGACAAAGCCCGAGGAGATCACTCGGGGAAGACTGGTAGCACCAGAGAGAAAGGCTGCGCCGCGACAGGCGACGCAGTTCCTCGTGGTGCCCCCGGCAGGATTCGAACCTGCGACCTTTCGCTCCGGAGGCGAACGCTCTATCCCCTGAGCTACGGGGGCGCACCGGAAAACCGGTGTGCCGATTGGGCTGGCCAATCGTAGCGCATGGGTAGTGGGATCGACCAAATCGGTCCCCCTACTTCGTGGACTCGCCCCGGTAGCGGCCCGAACACGCCTAGTGTCGGGAGGACGTGGACGCTCGCGAACTCTCGGGGAGGGGTCGAGAATGACCGATGGACGGCAGGTCGGGTCGAAGGACTCCGACGGGCACTATTCCGATTCCGACCTCGAGTTGGACCTGAGGTGGTGGGCGGCGGCCAACTATCTGACGGTCGCGCAGATCTACCTGCAGGACAACGCGCTTCTGCGTGAGCCGCTGCGCCCCGAACACATCAAACCCCGGCTGCTCGGGCACTGGGGGACGAGCCCGGGCCTGTCGATGATCTATGCCCTGCTGAACCGTCTCATCCGCCGGACCGACACCGACTGTCTCTATGTGACGGGTCCCGGACACGGTGGTCCTGCGCTCGTCGCCGCCACGTACCTGGAGGGGACGTACTCGGAGGTGTACCCGGGCGTGTCCCGCGATGTCGCCGGTATCCACCGGCTCTGCCGGCAGTTCTCGACGCCGGGTGGCATCCCGAGTCACGTCAGTGTGCAGACGCCGGGCAGCATCCACGAGGGCGGCGAGCTCGGCTACGCTCTCGCGCATGCCGCCGGGGCGGCGTTCGATCACCCGAATCTGTTGGTGGCGTGCGTGATCGGAGACGGCGAGGCTGAGACGGCACCACTGTCCGGTTCGTGGAAACTCCCCGCATTCCTCAATCCGGAACGTGACGGAGCGGTGTTGCCTATCCTGCACGTCAACGGAGCGAAGATCGCCGGGCCGACCGTCTACGGTCGCAGCAGCGACGCGGACGTCGAGGCGTTCCTCGACGGTCAGGGGTGGGCGCCGACCGTCGTCTCCGGCGACGACCCGAGGCAGGTCTTCCCGGCGCTGCATCGCGCCTTCACCGACGCGCACGCTGCGATCTCCGACCTGCAGCGGGAGGCGCGGGCCGGCCGGCGCAGCGCAGCCAAGTGGCCGGCGATCGTGCTGCGGACCCCGAAGGGCTGGACCGGTCCGCGCACCGTCGACGGCGTGCTCGTCGAGGGCACGCACCGGGCGCATCAGGTTCCGCTGGCGGGGGTGCGGACCGACGAGGCGCATCTGCGTCAGCTCGAGGAGTGGATGCGGTCCTACGGCCCCGGCGAACTGTTCGACTCCTCCGGCGCACTCGTTCCGGACCTCGAGCGGCTCGCGCCGCAGGGCGACAAGCGGATGGGTTCGTCGCCGTACGCGAACGGCGGCCGCCTGCGTGCTGATCTTCCCGTGCCGCCGCTGGAGAAGTACGCGCTCGCGATCGAGAAGCCCGGCACCACCCACCACGAGACCACCCGGGTGCTCGGGGAACTGCTCCGCGACCTGTACGCCGGCACCACCACGCCCGACGGCGGTGGCTACTTCCGGCTGTTCTGTCCGGACGAAACGTCCAGCAACCGGTTGGGCGCCGTGTTCGAGGTGACCGACCGCTGCTGGCAGCTGCCGGTCACCGACTACGACGACGGACTGTCGGCCCGCGGCCGGGTGATGGAAGTGCTCAGCGAGCACCTCTGCGAGGGATGGCTCGAGGGATATCTGCTGTCGGGGCGGCACGGGCTGTTCGCCAGCTACGAGGCGTTCGCGATGGTGAGCGTGTCGATGCTCGTCCAGCACACGAAGTGGCTGCAGCACGCGGTGGATCTGCCGTGGCGGGCACCGGTGGCGTCGCTGAACGTCTTGCTGACCAGCACGTGCTGGCGCAACGACCACAACGGGTTCAGCCATCAGGGGCCGGGCATGATCGACGCCGTCATCCCGCTCGCACCGGACGTCGTCCGGATCTGGCTGCCACCGGACTCGAACACCCTGCTCTCCATCGCCGACCACTGCCTCCGCAGCACCGATCACGTCAACCTCATCGTGGTCGACAAGCAGCCGCACCTGCAGTACCTGACCCTCGCGGAGGCACATGCGCACTGCGCGGCCGGGGCGTCGGTGTGGGAGTGGGCGGGGACGGAAGGCGCGGCGGGCACCGACCCGGACGTCGTGCTCGCGGCCGCCGGGGACGTTCCGACCCAGGAGATTCTCGCCGC
Organism: Rhodococcus sp. LB1; assembly: GCF_001583455.1. NCBI lineage: Bacteria > Bacillati > Actinomycetota > Actinomycetes > Mycobacteriales > Nocardiaceae > Rhodococcus > Rhodococcus sp. LB1. The sequence continues at coordinate 12,150 of NZ_LTCZ01000111.1, forward strand.
GGCGCAGTTGCTGCGCGAACACACGCCGGACCTGGTCACCCGGGTGGTCAACGTCGTCGACCTGATGGGGTTGCTCACCCCCACCGAACACCCGCACGGATTCGAGGCACGCATGTTCCTCGACCTGTTCACCGCGGACACGGACGTGGTGTTCGCGTTCCACGGGTACTCGCGCGCCGTCCACGAGCTGATCCACGGGCGACCCGCCCCGGACCGGTTCCACGTTCGCGGGTTCAGCGAACAGGGCACCACGACCACACCGTTCGACATGGTCGTGCTCAACCGGATGAGCCGCTACCACCTGGTCCTCGAGGCGCTGCGCCGCGCGCGCAGAGAGCCGGCCGGTGCCGGCGAATTGGCCGACTTCTGCCTCCGGCAACTCGAACGGCACGGCGAATACGTCGTCGCGCACCTCGAGGACATGCCCGAGGTGCGCGACTGGACGTGGTCGTGAAGCCGGAGGTCAGTTCATCGGAAGGGGAGCGGCACCCTTCGCGGTGAGCATGTTCGTCATCACCGTCGACTCGCTCTGCTGGGTGTCCACCATCGTCTGCGCGAGAGAGCGCACCGCGGCCTCCGACGCGTGCTGGGCCGCGTACTCCATCATCGGAAGTCCGCCCTGGTGGTGACGCAGCATCAGCTGGAGGTACAGGACGTCGACGGCCGGACCGGTGGCCTGACGCAACGCGGCCATGTCCTCCGAGGACGCCATGCCCGGCATCGTCGACATCGATCCCATGTGCCCGCTGTCGGCGGACCCGTGGTCGTGACCGTCGGAGTGCTCGGATTCCATCCAGCCCATGTAGCCACCGGACGGCAGCGCCGGCTGATCCCACAGCGCGAGCCAGCCCTGCATCTGCCCGAGCTGATTCTGCTGCGTGGTGAGGATGTCGTACGCGAGGCCGCGCACCGCCGGGTCGGTGGCGCCCGCCAGCGCGATCGCCGACATCTCCACCGCCTGGCTGTGATGCACGCTCATGTCCTGCGCGAATCCGACATCGACGGAACCGGCCTCGGGAACCGGGGCGCCGGAGTCCTCGAGCGGAAGCCGGGCGAGGAACCCGAGCGCGAATCCGAGGGCGATGGCGCCGATCAGCCCGATGACCAGGAGCGCTGTGCGCTGACTTGGCCGGGACGGGGCTGGATCGTCCGCGGAGTCGGTCTCGGGTCCGTACCCGGATTCGGCAGAACTAGCCATTGCCGCCCTCGGCCGGCGCCTGCTGCAGATCGGACGGCAACTGCAGGTCGCTCGGGAGCTGCATGCCGCTGGGCAGCTGTGCTCCCGCGCCGCCGGACTCCGACTGGTCGGGGCTGATACCGCCACCGTCCATCGGCACCGCGTCCGCGCCGGGTGCGCTCGGGTCGAACGGCGGCGGGTTGTCGGGGTCGAAACCGGAGCCCGGGATGGACGAGCAGCTCGCGCCGACCTCCGGGTAGGTGTTCTTGTTGATCCGCAGCGCGGTGATGAACTGGTCGATGCGGTCGTCGTCGACGCTGTCCAGCTTCAGCTGGTGGCCCCACGACTGCAGCGAGACCGGGCTGTCGAGGCCCGGGAACGGCGACATCAGCGTGTACGTCTCGCCGTCCACCTTGTCCTTCAGCGTCTCGACCTGGTCGGCGGACAGATCGTCCGGGTTGTAGGCGATCCACACGGCGCCGTGCTCGAGCGAGTGCACGGCATTCTCGGTGCGAATCGCGTTCGGGTAGACCGTGCCGGTGCACGTCGCCCAGATGGCGTCGTGCGGGCCGCCGAACGGGGGCGACTGGTCGTACGCGACGCGCTGCGTCGGCTGGATGTGGATGCCGGCCGGATAGTCGACCTTGACGACGCCGTCGATGTTGACCGACGGGTCGGGATTCTCGGCGCTCGGCGCGTACTTCGCGGCTTCTTCCTTGGCCTGGTACTTGGGGACCAGGTTGATCGCGAGGATCGCCACGAGTGCGAGAACGGCAGCTCCGGCGCCGATCGTCAGCCAGGGGATGTTCCGCGGAGCGGACGCGCCACCCTTGACTTTCGCGCCGCCGCTGCTCTTCTTGGCGGCCTTGATGGCCTTCGCCGACTTCGCGCCCGAGTTCTTATCGGGACCGCGACTTTCCGAACCGCTTGGCATCGATTGTGATCTTTCGGTGTGTGGGTTACGGGCGCTCGACCCCCGGTAACCGGAAGCTGAGGGCCGGGACTCAGGGCGACACCACTGTACTTTCCCACCCTGAGCGCAACCTGGGAGAGTGGCCGCGGCCACGCTCGCCGGCGGTCGCCGGGCCCGCGGCGGGACTCGCGGGAAGGCGGATCACCGCCCGGGACGCGTTGGCCATAGGATAGATACCTGTGACTCCAGCTGACCTTGCCGAACTGCTCCGCGGAACCGCCGCGAAAGTGCTCGCCGAACGCGGACTCGACGTGTCCGTGCTTCCCGAAACTCTCACGGTCGAGCGTCCGCGCAATCCCGAGCACGGCGATTACGCCACCAACGTCGCGATGCAGGTGGCCAAGAAGGTCGGTACCAACCCGCGTGAGCTGGCCGGCTGGCTCGCCGAGGCGCTGACCGCGGCCGCGGGCATCGACAGCGCCGACATCGCGGGCCCGGGCTTCCTCAACATCCGCCTGGCCGCCGACGCGCAGGGCGCGATCGTCGCGAAGATCCTCGAGGAAGGTGCCGCCTTCGGGTCCGGACACACGCTCGACGGCAAGAAGATCAACCTCGAGTTCGTCTCCGCCAACCCCACCGGCCCCATCCACCTCGGTGGAACGCGCTGGGCGGCCGTGGGCGACGCGCTGGGCCGGATCCTGTCCACCCAGGGCGCGGCGGTCACCCGCGAGTACTACTTCAACGACCACGGCGCCCAGATCGACCGGTTCTCCCGCTCGCTGATCGCGGCCGCCAAGGGCGAACCCGCCCCCGAGGACGGCTACGCGGGCGCCTACATCGCCGACATCGCCGCCCAGGTGCAGCAGCAGCGCCCCGACGTGCTGGAACTGCCCGCGGGCGAGCAGCAGGAAGTCTTCCGCGCCATCGGCGTCGACCTGATGTTCGCCCACATCAAGCGCACCCTGCACGAGTTCGGCGTCGACTTCGACGTCTACTTCCACGAGAACTCGCTGTTCGAATCCGGTGCGGTGGAGAAGGCCGTCGAGACGCTCAAGGACTCCGGCAACCTGTTCCAGGAGGACGGCGCCTGGTGGCTCAAGAGCACCGACTTCGGCGACGACAAGGACCGCGTCGTCATCAAGAGCGACGGCAACGCCGCGTACATCGCCGGTGACATCGCCTACTTCCAGGACAAGCGCTCCCGCGGCTTCGACCTGTGCATCTACATGCTCGGTGCCGACCACCACGGGTACATCGGCCGGCTCAAGGCGGCCGCGGCCGCGTTCGGCGACGACCCCGACACCGTCGAGGTGCTGATCGGCCAGATGGTGAACCTCGTCCGCGACGGTGTGGCCGTGAAGATGAGCAAGCGCGCCGGGACGGTCATCACCCTCGACGACCTCGTCGAGGCGATCGGCGTCGACGCGTCGCGGTACGCGATGATCCGGTCGTCGGTGGATTCGAGCATCGACATCGATCTCGAACTGTGGACGAGCACCGGCAACGAGAACCCGGTGTACTACGTGCAATACGCGCACGCCCGCCTGTCGGCCATCGCCCGCAACGCCGCCGACCTCGGTATCGCCGTCACGAATCCCGACTTCTCGCTGCTCGTCTCGGAGCAGGAGGGCGATCTGATCCGCACCCTCGGCGAGTACCCGCGCGTCGTCACCAGTGCCGCGAATCTGCGTGAGCCGCACCGCATTGCGCGGTATCTCGAGGAGCTGGCCGGTGCCTACCACCGGTTCTACGGCGCCTGCCGGATCCTGCCCCAGGGCGACGAGGAAGTCGGCCCGCTGCACACCGCGCGACTGGCGTTGTGCGACGCGTCCCGTCAGGTCCTGTCCAACGGACTGGCCCTGCTCGGCGTCAGCGCACCGGAGCAGATGTGAACGCGCACCCCGCAGGTCCCAAGCACGCCGAACAGCTGCACGCACCCGGTCTGCCCGAACGTCCCGCCGACGCGGCCGCATTCGCCGCACTCTCTCCCGAGGTGTGGCCCCGCAACGCACACCGCGCCGCGGACGGAGTCGTCAGTCTCGCGGGCATCCCGGTTACCGAACTGGCCGAGAAGTACGGCACACCGTTGTTCGTGGTCGACGAGGACGACTTCCGGTCCCGCTGCCGCGACATGGCCCGTGCGTTCGGGCCCACCGCCAAGGTGCACTACGCGTCCAAGGCGTTCCTGTGCGGCGAGATCGCCCGCTGGGTCGCCGACGAGGGCCTGTCCCTGGACGTCGCGTCGGGCGGCGAACTGGCGGTCGCCCTGCACGCCGGATTCCCGGCGGAGCGAATTGCCATGCACGGCAACAACAAATCGGTCGCCGAGCTGAACGCCGCCGTGTCGGCCCGGGTCGGGCACATCGTGCTCGACTCCGCCACGGAGATCGACCGCCTCGACAAGGTGGCCGCCGAAGCCGGTGTGGTGCAGGACGTTCTGATCCGCGTGACGGTCGGAGTCGAGGCACACACCCACGAGTTCATCTCCACGGCCCACGAGGACCAGAAGTTCGGGTTCTCGCTCGCGGGCGGAAAGGCGATCGACGCGGTCCGCCGGGTCTTCGCCGCCGGCAACCTGCGGCTGGTGGGACTCCACAGCCACATCGGCTCGCAGATCTTCGACGTCGACGGCTTCGAGTTGGCCGCACACCGCGTGATCGGGCTCCTGCGGGACGTCGTCGCGGAGTTCGGTGTGGACAAGACCGCCCAGATCTCGATCATCGACCTCGGTGGCGGCATGGGAATCTCCTACGTCCCCACCGACGACCCGCCGCCGGTCGACCAGCTCGCCGCCAAACTGGGCGACATCGTGCGCAACGAGTCGGCGCTCGCCGGCCTGCCGGAGCCGACGCTGGCCGTCGAACCCGGACGCGCGATCGCCGGACCCGGCACGGTGACGCTGTACGAGGTCGGCACCATCAAGGACGTCACCGTCGGCAGCAACCTCACCCGCCGGTACGTCAGCGTCGACGGCGGAATGAGCGACAACATCCGTACCGCGCTGTACCAGGCGGAGTACGAGGCCAAGCTGGTCTCGCGGGTCAGCGACGCGGCACCGGTGGTGTCCCGCGTCGTCGGTAAGCACTGCGAGTCCGGCGACGTCGTGATCCGCGACACCTGGATGCCCGAGGACATCGACGCCGGCGATTTGCTCGCCGTCGCGGCCACCGGTGCATACTGCTATTCGATGTCGAGCAGGTACAACCTGCTCGCCCGCCCTGCCGTGGTGGCGGTGCGCGACGGACAGTCGCGCGTGATCCTCCGGAGGGAAACTGTGGAAGACCTGCTGAGCTTGGAGGTACAGGAGTGACGAGCGAATCGGCGCATCGCGCTATCGGTGTGGCCGTCCTCGGCCTCGGCAACGTCGGGAGCGAGGTCGTGCGCATCCTGCGGGAGCACAGCGAAGACCTCGAGGCTCGCGTCGGTGCCCCGCTGGAACTGCGTGGAGTGGCCGTGCGCCGCCCCGGCAAGGACCGCGGAATTCCCGAGGAGTTGCAGACCACCGACGCGGAGTCACTCGTGGCCCGCGACGACGTCGACCTCGTCGTCGAGGTGATAGGCGGCATGGACCTGCCCCGCAAGCTGATCCTCTCGGCGCTCAACTCCGGCAAGTCCGTCGTCACCGCCAACAAGGCGCTGCTCGCCGATCACACCGGTGAACTGGCCGAGGCCGCGGAACTGCACAACGTCGACCTCTACTTCGAGGCCGCCGTGGCCGGCGCGATCCCTGTGATCCGCCCGCTCATCCAGTCCCTCGCCGGTGACCGGGTGAACAAGGTCGCCGGAATCGTGAACGGAACCACCAACTTCATCCTGTCGGCGATGGACGAGACCGGCGCGGACTACGCCGCGACCCTCGCCGAGGCCGGACGCCTGGGATACGCCGAGGCCGATCCGACCGCCGACGTGGAGGGCTACGACGCCGCGGCCAAGGCGGCGATCCTCGCGTCGATCGCGTTCCACACCCGGGTCACGGCCGCCGACGTGTACCGCGAGGGGATCTCCAAGATCACCGCGGCCGACCTGACGTCGGCCCGCGCACTCGACTGCACGATCAAGCTGCTGTCCATCTGCGAGCGGATCACCACCCCCGAGGGCAAGGAACGGATCTCCGCGCGGGTCTACCCGGCGCTCGTGCCGCTGGAACATCCGCTGGCCTCGGTCAACGGTGCGTTCAACGCGGTCGTCGTCGAGGCGGAGAACGCCGGACGCCTGATGTTCTACGGGCAGGGCGCAGGCGGCGCCCCCACCGCGTCGGCCGTGATGGGCGACCTGGTGATGGCCGCGCGTAACAAGGTGAACGGTGGCCGCGGACCCCGCGAGTCCAAGTACGCCAAGCTGAAGATCGCGCCGATCGGCGACATCCCCACGCGCTACTACGTCAACATGCAGGTGACGGACAAGGCCGGGGTCCTGTCGGCGGTGGCTGCCGAATTCTCGCAGCACGGCGTCAGCATCTCCACCGTGCGGCAGGAAGGCGCCGGCGACGGTGCCCGCCTCGTCGTCGTGACCCACGTCGCGACGGATTCTGCTCTGTCGGAAACCGTTGAGGCACTGAGCAAACTCGAATTCGTCACCGCTGTGACCAGCGTGCTGCGACTGGAAGGCACCGAACAATGACCGGCACCCGCAACCCCGTTCACACCCCCTGGCCGGGGCTGATCGAGGCTTACCGCGACCGCCTCGCCATCGGACCGAACTGGAAGACGGTCACCCTGCGCGAGGGCGGCACCCCGCTGCTGCCCGCCGGGCACCTCTCGGAACTCACCGGTTGCGACGTCTACCTGAAGGTCGAGGGACTCAACCCGACCGGTTCGTTCAAGGACCGCGGCATGACGATGGCCGTCACCGACGCGCTCGCCCGCGGTCAGCAGGCGGTCCTGTGCGCGTCCACGGGTAACACGTCCGCTTCCGCCGCCGCGTACGCCGCAAAGGCGAAGATGACCTGCGCCGTTCTGGTGCCGCAGGGCAAGATCGCGATGGGCAAGCTCGCGCAGGCCGTCATGCACGGCGCGCGGATCATCCAGGTGCAGGGCAACTTCGACGACTGCCTCGAACTGGCCCGCAAGACCACCGCGGAATTCCCCACGATCGGGCTCGTGAACTCGGTCAACCCGGTCCGCATCGAGGGCCAGAAGACCGCGGCATTCGAGATCTGCGACGCACTGGGCAAGGCCCCCGACGTGCACGCGCTCCCGGTCGGCAACGCGGGCAACATCACCGCGTACTGGCGCGGGTACTCCGAGTACTACGCGGACGGGCTCACCAGCGTGAAGCCCCGCATGCTCGGCGTCCAGGCCGCCGGCGCCGCACCGCTCGTCCACGGCGCACCGGTGAAGGACCCGGAGACGATCGCCACCGCGATCCGCATCGGCTCGCCCGCGTCCTGGAACGGCGCGGTCACCGCCAAGGAAGAGTCGCACGGAGCCTTCCGGGCCGCGACCGACGACGAGATCCTCGAGGCGTACCGGCTGATCGCCAGGACCGAAGGGGTGTTCGTCGAGCCCGCCTCGGCCGCGAGCGTCGCAGGTCTGCTCGCCGCCCGCAAGGAGGGCTGGCTGGACTCGGGGCTGACCGTCGTCTGCACGGTCACCGGTAACGGCCTCAAGGACCCCGACACGGCGTTGGCGGGTATGCCTGAGGTTCAACCGATCCCGGTCGATCCTGTCGCTGTCGCGTCGGCCCTCGAGCTGGCGTAGTGGTGGCGCCCACGCCCACCACGCCGCAGGACCACACCGCTGCCATGACACAGACCCTCCCCACGGGCCTCACCGTGACCGCCCGCGTGCCTGCGTCGAGCGCCAACCTCGGCCCGGGCTTCGACACGCTGGGCATCGCGCTCGGGCTGTACGACGAGATCACCGTGACCACCACGGGTTCGGGGCTGAAGATCCGGGTCGAGGGCGAGGGTGCCGACGACGTGCCGTGGGGTCCGTCCCATCTCGTGGTCCGGGCCATCGAACGTGGCCTGGAATCGGCGGGCGTGTGGGCTGACGGCCTGGATGTGGTGTGCCGCAACGCGATACCCCATTCGCGGGGCCTGGGTTCGTCGGCCTCCGCCGTCGTCGGGGGGCTGGCGGCCGCCAACGGCCTGGCGATCAAGCTCGACCCCGAACTCGGGCTGTCGCTCGATCAGCTCGTCCAGCTGTCGTCCGAATTCGAAGGACACCCCGACAACGCGTCGGCGAGCGTGCTCGGCGGCGCCGTCGTGTCGTGGAGTTGCGCGGGCGACCAGACCGACGGAGCGCCCGCGGCCACCGACATCTACTCGGCCGTCGCGCTGAAGGTTCATCCCGCGATCCGCGTCGTCGCGCTCGTGCCGGGGGAGCGCTCGTCGACCGCCCACACGCGGGGTCTGTTGCCCGAGACGGTTCCCCACCGGGACGCAGCGTTCAACGTGAGCCGCGGGGCCCTCGCTGTGGTGGCGCTCACAGAGCGTCCCGACCTTCTGATGGCGGCCACCGAGGACCGGCTGCACCAGACGCAGCGCGCTCCGGCGCTTCCGCTCACGACGCGATGGATCGCCGTCCTCCGGAAGGCGGGTATCGCCGCCACCGTCTCGGGAGCCGGACCGACCGTTCTCGCATTGACCACGGAGCCTTTCCCCGTGGATCTTCGAGCACAGGCCGAGGCCGAGGGGTTGCAGGTTCTCGAACTGGACGTGGCGGACGGCGTCCGGACCAGCTGACACGCCGTAGGGGCGTCTCCTTGCCCCTACGGTCGTTCACAGCTATCCTGGGCAATGTCCGTACATCGTGCGCATCAGACGCCGGTGCTTCACCAGGGCAATTACTCCAGGTCAATCGGGGTTGACGGCTCCTGGCACGATCCTCCGCACTATCTGTCGTGTAGGGATTGCGAGTACGCGCCTGTTTCAAAGGTGATGTGATGGCGGGCAAGCCGGCAGTTCTTCACATGCAACTACGTACGGCACATCCGAATTCGGTATTCGAAACCGAATTACGGGACGAACCCTCGACTCTGCGCAGCGCGAGTGAGGGAAGGAAAGGACCTCCGTGACCGATACGGACCTCATCGCCGCTCCTGTGCGCGCCTCCTCGGTGGATACCGTTGGCGCGCAGGCAGGCGACTCTTCACAGGCGTCATCGACCGCACCCGGCACCGGTGCCGTGACAGCCTCCACCAAGCGCGCCGAGGCGCGCCGGGGTGCCGGGCTGTCCGGAATGGTGCTCACCGAGCTCCGCACTCTCGCAGGTGAGCTGGGCATCAAGGGCATCTCGGGGATGCGCAAGGGCGACCTGATCGCCGCGATCAAGGAGCGTCAGGGCGGCTCGTCCGCCCCGGCCGCTGCCGCGACCGAAGCCGCTCCCCGGACCCGGGCGACCCGCGCGAAGCGCGAACAGTCCGCTCAGACCGAACTCGAAGTGACTCCCCAGGCGGAGACCACCGAGAAGGCCGCCGAGCCCAAGACGGCCGAACCCGCGACAGGCGACGGCGCAGCCGCCGACACCGACACCGCCGAAGGCGGCCGTCGCGGGCGTCAGCGTCGCGGATCCGCGCGTCGGGCAGGCGCACCCGAGCAGGGTGACCAGGGCGGCAACGCTCAGGACGCCACCGCCTCGGCGAATGCCACCGACACGCAGCAGGCCGAGCGCAAGCAGGCCGACGACCGTCAGGATTCGGCCGAGAAGCCGGCCAAGCAGGACGGCTCCGGCGAACAGGGCGGCGACCGCAGCCGACGCGAGCGGGGCGGCGACCGCGGTGATCGTGGTGACACCCGCGGTGACCGCGGCGAACGCGGTGACCGGGGCGATCGCGACAACCGCGGCGACCGCAGCCAGGGCAACAACGGCCCGCGCAACAATGACAACCGCCCGGGCGACGACGAGGAAGGCGGTCGCGGACGCCGCGGACGTCGCTTCCGCGAACGTCGTCGTGGACGCGACCGCGGCGAAGGCGGCGGCGGCGACGCCCGCGAGACCGAGATCCGCGAGGACGACGTCCTGCAGCCGGTCGCCGGCATCCTGGACGTCCTCGACAACTACGCGTTCGTGCGGACCTCCGGCTACCTGGCCGGACCGAACGACGTCTACGTGTCGATGAACCTGATCCGCAAGAACGGCCTCCGCCGCGGCGACGCCATCACCGGCGCCGTCCGGGTCGGACGCGAAGGCGAGCAGGGCAACCAGCGCCAGAAGTTCAACCCGTTGGTCCGCATCGACACCGTCAACGGTGGCGACGTGGAAGCGGCCAAGAAGCGCCCCGAGTTCGGCAAGCTCACCCCGCTGTACCCGAATCAGCGGCTGCGTCTGGAGACGACGCCGAACATCTTGACGACCCGTGTCATCGACCTGGTGATGCCGATCGGCAAGGGACAGCGTGCGCTGATCGTGAGCCCGCCGAAGGCCGGTAAGACCAGCGTTCTGCAGGCCATCGCCAACGCCATCGCGACCAACAACCCCGAGTGCTACCTCATGGTCGTGCTGGTCGACGAGCGTCCCGAAGAGGTCACCGACATGCAGCGTTCGGTGAAGGGCGAGGTCATCTCCTCGACCTTCGACCGCCCGCCGGGAGACCACACCTCGGTCGCCGAGCTGGCCATCGAGCGTGCGAAGCGTCTCGTGGAGGCGGGTAAGGACGTCGTCGTCCTCCTCGACTCGATCACCCGCCTCGGCCGTGCGTACAACAACTCGTCGCCTGCCTCGGGACGCATCCTCTCCGGTGGTGTCGACTCGACCGCGCTCTACCCGCCGAAGCGTTTCCTCGGTGCTGCGCGCAACATCGAGAACGGCGGTTCGCTCACGATCATCGCGACGGCCATGGTCGAGACCGGTTCCACCGGCGACACCGTGATCTTCGAGGAGTTCAAGGGCACCGGTAACGCCGAGCTGAAGCTCGACCGCAAGATCGCGGAACGTCGTGTGTTCCCGGCTGTGGACGTGAACCCCTCGGGTACGCGTAAGGACGAGCTGCTGCTCAGCCCGGACGAGGCCGCGGTGCTGCACAAGCTCCGGCGTGTGCTCTCGGGTCTCGACTCGCACCAGGCCATCGATCTGCTGATCGACCGCCTCAAGAAGAGCAAGAGCAACATCGAATTCCTCATGCAGGTGTCGAAGACTGCTCCGGGCGCGATCGACGACTGATCTCGACCCGAAGCGGGGCCCGGCGACTTTCGGTCGCCGGGCCCCGCTGTTTTCCCCTCGGGAACCACCGTGGAACAAAACGCGGACCACCCGCGTTGACCACACCGCAAGCACAAATGCCGATTGGGATCGTGAACCTGCGATCTGGCATACTGAGCGGCTGAGTCCGGTTCCGGTTCACGTCTTCGAACGGCGAAGGCGACCCGGCGACCATTGAAAGGGACACCATGAAGTCAGGCATTCACCCCAACTACGTGGCCACCACCGTGGTCTGCGGTTGCGGAAACACCTTCGAGACCCACAGCACCAAGGAGACCGGGCGTATCAACGTCGAGGTCTGCTCGCAGTGCCACCCGTTCTACACCGGCAAGCAGAAGATCCTCGACACCGGTGGACGTGTCGCCCGCTTCGAGGCTCGCTACGGCAAGCGCGCCGGCAAGGGCGCAGCCAAGGAATCTGCAGAGTCCTAGCTGTTCCGCCGACGCCCGTCCTGCGATAATTGCAGGCCGGGCGTCGGCTTTTTTGTGCCTATTTCCGAAAGAAACGCAGAGCGGAGCGAATCATGGCAGGGACCACCCAGCCGTCGGCCATCGACGACATCCTGGCCGAACATGCCGGCCTGGAGCAGCAGTTGGCGGACCCGGCCCTGCACAACGACGCTTCCGCGGCCCGCAAGGCGGGCAAGCGATTCGCCGAGCTCGCGCCGATCATGGCGACATATACCAGGCTCAAGTCGGCGCAGGACGATCTGGATGCCGCGCGCGAGCTCGCCGCCGACGACTCCAGCTTCGCTGCCGAGGTGCCCGAACTCGAGGCGCAGGTCCTGGAACTCGACAAGACCCTCACCGACCTTCTGGCCCCCCGCGACCCGCACGACGGTGACGACGTGGTGCTCGAGGTGAAGTCGGGGGAGGGTGGCGAGGAATCCGCGCTGTTCGCCTCCGATCTGGCCCGGATGTACGTCCGGTACGCCGAGCGGCACGGCTGGCGTGTCGAGATCCTCGACGCGACCGTGTCCGATCTGGGCGGATACAAGGACGCGACGCTGTCGATCAAGTCGAAGGGCGATGTGCGTGACGGGGTCTGGGCGCGACTGAAGTTCGAGGGCGGGGTCCACCGCGTGCAGCGCGTGCCCGTCACGGAATCGCAGGGACGCGTCCACACGTCCGCCGCCGGTGTCCTCATCTACCCGGAACCGGAAGAAGTCGAGGAGGTGCAGATCGACGAAACCGATCTGCGCATCGACGTCTACCGCTCCTCGGGCAAGGGTGGTCAGGGTGTCAACACCACCGACTCCGCGGTCCGGATCACGCACCTGCCCACCGGAATCGTCGTGACCTGCCAGAACGAGCGCTCACAGCTGCAGAACAAGGCCCGCGCCATGCAGGTGCTCGCCGCGCGGCTGCAGGCCGCCGCCGAGGAAGCCGCGGATGCGGAGGCGTCGGCGGGCCGGCAGAGCCAGGTGCGCACCGTCGACCGTTCGGAGCGCATCCGCACCTACAACTTCCCGGAGAACCGCATCACCGATCACCGGATCGGTTTCAAGTCCCACAACCTGGACGCGGTCCTGGACGGCGAACTCGACGCCCTGCTGGACGCCCTGGGCAAGTCGGACCGCGAGGCGAGGCTCGCCGCGGAGTAACCGCGAAGCGGGACCGCGCCACCGGACGGCGAGCCGCGTGGCAGTCTGTACCTGTGAGTCGCCTTCCTCTTCGCCTGGCCCTGATCGACGCAACCGCGCAACTCGACGAGGCCGGGGTGCGTAGCTCCCGTGCGGATGCCGAACTGCTCGCGGCCCACCTGCTGGGGGTGGAGCGGACCCGGCTCGGCCTCGTCCCGCTGGTCGACGAGTCGGTGATCGACGCCTACAAGAAGATGGTCGACCAGCGCGCCAAGCGGATTCCGTTGCAGTACATCCTCGGTACCGCCGCGATGGGGGACATCGACATCGAGGTCGGCCCCGGGGTCTTCGTGCCGCGTCCCGAGACGGAACTGCTGCTCGGGTGGGCGCTCGCGTTTCTCGGAAGCTGTGATCAGCATCCGCCGGTGGTCCTCGACCTGTGCACCGGGTCGGGCGCACTCGCGCTCGCCATCGCCAACGCCCGCCCCGACGCCGTCGTGCACGCCGTCGAACTCGAACCGCACGCTCTCGCGTGGGCCCGGCGCAACGCCGACGCCCGCGAACAGGCAGGTGACGCACCGATCCGGCTGTATCAGGGCGACGTGACCGATCGGACGTTGCTGGCCGGGCTCGAAGGCGGCGTCGACCTGATCGTGTCGAACCCGCCGTACATCCCGGAGGGCGTCGAGCTCGAACCCGAGGTCGCCGACCACGATCCGCACAGCGCGCTGTTCGCCGGACCGGACGGTCTGTCCGTCATCAAGCCGATGATCTCGAACGTCGCGCGCTGGTTGCGCATCGGGGGAGCGGTCGGCATCGAGCACGACGACTCCAACGGCTCCGATGTGGCGGCACTGTTCGCGTCCCGCCGGGTGTTCGGCGAGGTCGCGGAGCACCCGGACCTCGCCGGCAAGCCGCGCTTCGTGGTCGCCCGGCGCGTCGCCACGGATATCGAGGCGCAGCGTGCAGGGGCCGTCGCCGAGGGTGAAAGAATGGGCGGGTGAGTACCGTTTACGACTGTGGCCTTCCCGATTCACGCTCCGCCGGAATGAGTGCGGCCAAGAATGCGCTGAAGGCCGGACGGCTCGTCGTGCTCCCCACGGACACGCTGTACGGAATCGGCGCGGACGCATTCGACAGCGAGGCTGTCGCCGCCCTCCTGCGGGCCAAGGGTCGCGGACGCGACATGCCGGTTCCCGTGCTCGTCGGCTCGTGGAACACGATCGACGGCCTGGTGTACAGCGTCCGCCCGCAGACGCGCGACCTGATCCGGGCGTTCTGGCCCGGCGGGCTGAGTCTCGTTGTGGAACAAGCGCCTTCGCTGGCGTGGGACCTCGGCGACACCCGGGGGACGGTCATGCTGCGCATGCCGCTGCACCCGGTCGCCCTCGAACTGCTGCGTGAAGTCGGACCGCTGGCGGTGTCGAGCGCGAACGTCTCCGGGCGACCGCCCGCCACGACGGTCGAAGATGCGCGCGAGCAACTCGGCGGATCGGCAAGCGTGTACCTCGACGGCGGTCGGGCGGAGCAGGGGCAGGCATCGACGATCGTCGACCTCACCGGCGCGACCCCCCGGATCCTGCGTGAAGGTGCCGTGCCCACCGGCGATGTCGCCGACGTGCTCGGAGTGACGGCGGAGAGTCTGTCCGCCCAGTGAGTGCTGCCGAATCGGCCGGCGTGGCGCTGGCCCAAGCAGGTGGGGGCGCGGGTGTCCCGCTGCGTGAACTCCTGCTCGTCCTCTTCACCGCTGCGGTGGTCACCTACCTGGCCACCGGGGCCGTGCGGCTGTTCGCGCTCCGCTTCGGGGCGGTGGCGGTGCCGCGGGACCGCGACGTCCACGTGACCCCGACGCCCCGCCTCGGTGGGGTCGGCATGTATCTCGGCATGCTCGTGGCGTTATTGTTCGCGCAGCAGCTACCCGCCCTGACCAGGGGATTCGAGTTCACCTCCGACATTCCCGCGGCCCTGGTCTCGGGGTTCGTGATCGTGCTGGTGGGGGTGGTCGACGACCGGTGGGGCCTGGACGCGCTCACCAAGTTCGTCGGCCAGGTCACCGCGGCGGGGATCCTCGTCGTGATGGGGGTGAGCTGGTTCATCATCTACATGCCGTTCGGGGACGGCAGCACCGTCATTCTCGACCAGCTCCAGGCCGGTCTCGTCACGGTGGGTGTCGCGGTCGTGATGGTGAACGCCATGAACTTCGTCGACGGCCTCGACGGTCTCGCGGCGGGCCTCGGGCTGATCTCCTCGCTCGCGATCTGCGTGTTCTCGGTGGGGCTTCTGCACGATCAGGGTGGCGACGTCAGCGCGTATCCGCCCGCGCTGATCGCCGCGGCGCTGGCGGGTGCGTGTCTCGGATTCCTTCCGCACAACTTCCAGCCCGCCAAGATCTTCATGGGCGACTCCGGCTCCATGCTGATCGGCCTGATGCTCGCGGCCATCTCCACCAGCGCGTCCGGCCGCATCCCGCTGACCGCGTACGGCACCCGCGACCTGCTCGGACTTCTCTCTCCGCTGCTCCTCGTCGGTGCCGTCATGTTCATCCCGATCCTCGACCTGCTGCTCGCTGTCGTCCGGCGGACCCGCGCGGGGGTGAGCCCGTTCAGTCCCGACAAGATGCACCTCCATCACCGGCTCCTCCAGATCGGGCACTCGCACCGTCGCGTCGTGCTGCTCATCTACTTGTGGGTCGGTGTCCTGGCGTTCGGTGCGGTCGGGTCGGCCCTGTTCGACCGTCGCGTCGTCGTCCTCCTGGTTGCGGGGGGCCTCGTCTTCGCGCTGGTCGTCACGGCCGTCCCGTCGATTCGCGGACAGCAGCACGACCGTCGCGGCTGACCGGAGGGTTGCGGCGGACCGGCGAAGATCCACTACCCTTGGCGACCGTGACGTTCACCCCCGCCTCCGCCCCTGATCACACCGCGTCGTTGCGGGCTGCCGTCCGCTACGGAGTTCTCGGTCTGATCGTGCTGGCAGTGGTCGGTTCGATCATCGCCTTTCTCGTCGCGGGCAAGCCCGGTCTGTACGGCGCACTTCTCGGTGCCGCAGTCGGGGGAGGGTTCATCCTGTGCACCGCGCTGGGTGTGCTGTTCACCGCGAAACTTCCGGCCTTGACGGCGGGAGCGGTACTGCTCGGTACGTGGTTGTTGAAGATGATCCTCGCGATCACGGTCCTGGCGATCCTCAAACCGCTCGACTTCTACGACAAGACGGCATTGGTGCTGGTCATGGTGCTGTCGCTGGTGATCGTGCTGGGAGCGGAAACATTCGGAGTCCTGGGAACCAAGGCGCCGTACGTCGAGCCGACGCCGTCGGACGACGCCGGATCGCCGGAATCGGACGATAAGTAGTACTACGAGATGTAGTAAAATTGAATCGACCCGGACCCCGTCTACACAACGTCGTAGATGACTTGCTAAGGTCTGGGTCAAGCGAGAGCAATGAGAGTGCGAGTAAGTTACTCGCCGGTATTGCATGCTTGTAGGTGGCCGCACTTTCAGGGCCGCCGAGTCGACGAGAGTCGCCGACACCGACAGACGCTGGACTCGAACAGTCCGCAGCAGCTGACGAATACGCGAGTCGAGCTTGTCGACTTGTTTGATCGTCAATGTCCGATCGAACCGCAGTCAACGAAGGCTGCGGACCGACTACGGGAGAGAACGCTGAGCGTCATCAACGTGGCTGCTGGAGAAGAATTCCACGCGCCTTCCCTGAACGACTTCTTCCCGCCCGCGGTCCTGTTCGAAGGGACTCCGTTCGAACTCGACCGCCTGATGCTGGTTCGCATCCTGCTGTCCGGACTGATGATGCTCTTCTTCGTCATCGCGCTGCGCAGCCCGAAGATCATTCCGCGCGGTGTCCAGAACATCGGTGAGATCGCGCTCGACTTCGTCCGGATCAACATCGCGGAAGAGATTCTCGGCAAGGAGCAGGGCAAGCGCTTCCTGCCGGTCATCACCACCATCTTCTTCCTGGTGCTCGCCAGCAACCTCGGCAGCATCATCCCCTTCATCAACATCTCGCCGAACGCGCGTATCGGCATGCCGCTCGTGCTCGCCGCCCTCGCGTACATCGTGTTCAACTACGTCGGCATCAAGAAGTACGGCTTCTTCAAGTACGTGAAGAGCAGCATCGTGGTTCCCGGTGTTCCGCTTCCGCTGCACTTCCTGCTCGTGCCGATCGAGTTCATCTCGACGTTCGTCCTCCGGCCGTTCACGCTCATGGTTCGTCTCATGGCCAACATGCTGGCCGGCCACATCCTGCTGGTGCTGTTCTTCAGCGCCACCCAGTACTTCTTCTTCGTCTCCGGTGGCTTCCAGGCCGTGTTCGGTGTGGCTTCGCTTGCCGCCGGCATTGCATTCACCTTCTTCGAACTGCTGGTGATCTTCCTGCAGGCCTACGTCTTCGCGCTGCTCACGTCGGTGTACATCGATCTGGCGCTGCACGCGGATTCGCACTAGCACCACAAATTTCACGACCAGCTACACCAAGAACTGAGCCTCCCGCCGAATCCGGCGGAGGTCAACAGAAAGGGAACGGAACACCATGAGCCTCGCCTACCTCGCTCAGGAAGCTGTCCAGGAAACCAACTCGACGGGTTTCGGAGCCATCGGCTACGGCCTCGCCGCGATCGGCCCCGGCATCGGCGTGGGCATCGTCGTCGGTAAGGCGATCGAGGGAATGGTTCGCCAGCCCGAGATGGCCGGACAGGTTCGTACCACGATGTTCCTCGGTATCGCCTTCACCGAAGCCCTCGCGCTGATCGGCCTCGTCGCCGGCTTCATTTTCTAAGACCGTCATGGCAGCCAACATCGCAGTCCTCGCGCAGGAAGAGAGTCACAACCCTCTCCTGCCCGAGACGTATGACATCGTTTGGTCGATCGTCTGCCTGGTCATCGTTGGTTTCGTCTTCTGGAAGTACGTCCTTCCGATGTTCCAGAAGGTCCTTGCCGAGCGAACCGAGCAGATCGACGGCGGCATCAAGCGGGCCGAAGAGGCCCAGGCCGAAGCGAAGGCGGCGCTCGAGCAGTACCGCGCTCAGCTCGCCGAAGCTCGCACCGAGGCTGCGCAGATCCGTGAGGACGCGCGCACCCAGGGGCAGCAGATCATCGCCGAAATGAAGGCACAGGCTCAGGAAGAAAGCGACCGCATCGTGGCGGCCGGCAACAACCAGTTGGTTGCCCAGCGTCAGCAGATCGTTGCCGAACTGCGTGCCGATCTCGGCCGCACCGCGGTCGACCTCGCTGAGAAGGTCATCGGTGAGTCCCTCGCCGACGACGTCAAGCGGGCCGGCACGGTCGATCGATTCCTGAACGAGCTCGACTCCATCGGCGCAAATTCCGCAGCAGGGAAGTGAGCACCATGTACGCAGCGAGCCGTGAGGCCTTGACGCAGACCCGTGCTGCGTTGTCTTCGGCCTTGGGATCCGTCTCTGCCGGAGCAGCCACAGCGGCCGCGGCCCAGATCGGGGCCGAGCTGTTCTCGGTCGTCGAGATCCTGGACGAGCAGCGCACTCTCCGGAGTGCCCTGTCGGACACCTCGACGCCCGGGAACGTTCGCGAAGGTCTGGCCGAGCAGGTATTCGGCGGCAAGGTCTCGGCCGAGACCCTCGCCGTCCTGAAGGCGGCGGTGGGCCAGGACTGGTCCGTCACCTCCGACCTGCTCAACTCGCTGGTGCTCGTCGGTCGGGAATCGCTGCTGAAGGCAGCGGCCGATCAGGGACAGCTCGACGCTGTCGAGGACGAGCTCTTCCGCCTCGGCCGCATCGTTGCCGGTGACCCCAAGCTCGAGCAGTCACTGTCCGACCGTTCCGTGCCGGCGAAGAGAAAGCGTGAACTGCTCTCCAAGCTGCTGTACGGCAAGGTCACCGCTGTCGCCGAGGCGCTGGCGACCCAGGCAGTGGGCCGGTTGAAGAACTCCGCACCCGCGGACGCCTTCGACGAACTGTCGAATCTGGCAGCAGCACAGCGGGAAGCAGTTGTCGCCAAGGTGCGCAGCGCTGCTCCGCTGTCCAGTGAGCAGTCGGATCGGCTGACCGCCACCCTCACCCGTACCTACGGGAAGCCGGTGACGGTTCACGTGGAGGTCGATCCTGAACTCCTCAGCGGCTTGGTCGTCCGGGTGGGCGACGAGGTGATCGACGGCAGCGGCGCGGGACGTCTCGCAGCGTTGCGGAAGTCCCTCAAGTAGTCCGCAACCGAACCCCATACCCCAGATCTTTTCGAAGACCAGACACCGAGAGCAGGAAAAACATGGCGGAGCTGACGATCTCCTCCGACGAGATCCGTAGTGCGATCGAGAACTACACCGCGAGCTACTCCCCGGAGGCCTCCCGCGAAGAGGTCGGCCTTGTGACCGACACCAGCGACGGCATCGCGCACGTCAGTGGCCTGCCTTCGGCGATGGCCAACGAACTGCTGGAGTTCCCCGGCGGAATTCTGGGTGTCGCGCTCAACCTGGATGCCACCGAGATCGGTGCCGTCATCCTGGGCGATTACGAGAACATCCAGGAAGGCCAGGAAGTCAAGCGGACCGGCGACGTGCTGTCGGTACCCGTCGGCGACGCCTTCCTCGGCCGCGTCATCAACCCGCTCGGCCAGCCGATCGACGGCCTGGGCGAGATCGAGAGCAACGAGACCCGCGCCCTCGAACTGCAGGCTGCCTCGGTGCTCGAGCGTCAGCCCGTCGAGGAGCCGCTGCAGACCGGCATCAAGGCCATCGACGCGATGACCCCGATCGGCCGCGGACAGCGCCAGCTCGTCATCGGCGACCGTAAGACGGGCAAGACCGCCGTCTGCATCGACGCGATCCTGAACCAGAAGGCCAACTGGGAGACCGGCGACGAGAAGCAGCAGGTTCGCTGCATCTACGTCGCGATCGGCCAGAAGGGCTCCACCATCGCGGGTGTCAAGGCTGCCCTCGAGGAGCAGGGCGCGATGGAGTACACCACCATCGTCGCCGCCCCGGCCTCCGACTCCGCCGGTTTCAAGTGGCTCGCGCCCTACACCGGCTCCGCCATCGGCCAGCACTGGATGTACCAGGGCAAGCACGTCCTGGTCGTGTTCGACGACCTGACCAAGCAGGCCGAGGCGTACCGCGCCATCTCGCTGCTGCTGCGTCGCCCGCCGGGACGTGAGGCATACCCCGGTGACGTCTTCTACCTGCACTCCCGCCTGCTGGAGCGTTCGGCCAAGCTGTCCGACGCCCTGGGTGGAGGCTCGCTGACCGCGCTGCCGATCATCGAGACCAAGGCCAACGACGTCTCGGCCTACATCCCGACCAACGTCATCTCCATCACCGACGGTCAGGTGTTCCTCGAGTCGGACCTGTTCAACAAGGGTGTCCGTCCCGCCATCAACGTCGGTATCTCGGTTTCCCGAGTCGGTGGCGCCGCGCAGACCAAGGGCATGAAGAAGGTCTCCGGTTCGCTGCGTCTGGAACTGGCTCAGTTCCGTGAGCTCGAAGCGTTCTCCGCTTTCGCTTCCGACCTGGACGCCGCCTCGAAGGCACAGCTCGAGCGTGGTGCCCGCCTGGTGGAGCTGCTCAAGCAGGATCAGTACAGCCCGATCCCCGTCGAGGACCAGATCGTGTCGATCTACCTCGCCGGCGAAGGTGTCTTCGACAGCGTGCCCGTCGGTGACGTCCGCCGCTTCGAGGCCGAGCTGCTCGACGAGCTGCACCGCACCGCCTCCGGCGTGTACGAGAGCATCAAGGGCGGCAAGGCCCTCGACGCCGACAACGCCAAGGCGCTGGTCGAGGCCACCGACAAGTTCAAGGAAACCTTCATCGCATCCGACGGAAGCCGGGTCGTGAACGAGGCCGAGGCTGAAGCTCTGGACGCCGGCGAGGTCGGCCACGAGCAGATCAACGTCAAGCGCACCACCGTCAGCAAGTGAGCGGCCTGCCCATGATGCTGCGAAACATGAAGGGAGAGTGATCGATCGATGGCAAGCATTCTCGAACTGAGGTCTCGCATCAAGTCGGTCAACTCGACCAAGAAGATCACCAAGGCCCAGGAACTGATCGCGACCTCGCGCATCACGAAGGCACAGTCTCGCGTCGCCGCGGCGAAGCCGTACGCCGAGGAGATCACGAAGGTTCTGTCGGAGCTGGCGAGCGCGTCGGCTTCGCTGGACCACCCGTTGCTGAACGAGCGCACCGATCCCAAGCGTGCCGCGGTTCTGGTCGTCACCAGCGACCGCGGTATGTGCGGCGGATACAACTCCAACGTCCTCAAGGAGGCCGAGGAGCTGTTCCAGCTGTTGCGCAGCGAGGGCAAGGATCCGGTCATCTACGTGCTCGGATCCAAGGGTCTGGGGTACTACACGTTCCGTGGCCGCGACTTGGGAGGTGCGTGGACCGGGTTCTCCCAGGATCCGGGCTACTCCGACGCTGCCAAGGCGAGCCGGCACCTGGTCGACCTGTTCATGGCCGGATCCGGCTCGGAGGTCCCCGCGCCGAACGGCGAGGGCACCATCGAAGGCGTCGACGAACTCCACATCGTCTACACCCGCTTCGTGTCGATGCTGACCCAGTCTCCCGAGGTCCGCCGGATGGCTCCCCTCGAGGTGATGGTCTCCGAGGAGCACGTCGAACTCGGCGAAGACATGCTGTCGAACGGTCACGGCTCCAGCGACTCGGAACCGGTCGCCGGATACAACTTCGAGCCGGAACCCGACAAGTTGCTCGGCGCCCTGCTGCCGAAGTACATCAGCACCCGCATCTACTCCTCGCTGCTGGATGCTGCGGCGTCGGAGTCGGCTGCCCGTCGTACCGCCATGAAGGCCGCGACGGACAACGCAAACGAACTGGTGAACACGTTGAGCCGTCAGGCAAACCAGGCTCGCCAGGCCCAGATCACCCAGGAAATCAGCGAGATCGTCGGCGGCGCGAATGCGCTTGCCTCGAGCGCAGGAAGTGACTAAGCAATGACCGCAGCAGTAACCGAAAACAACGGGGCAGGCTCGGGTTCGTCCGTCGCCGGCCGCGTCGTGCGGGTCATCGGTCCCGTCGTGGACGTTGAATTCCCGCGTGGCGCTATTCCTGAACTGTTCAACGCCCTGCACGCCGAGATCACGCTCCCCTCGGTCGCCAAGACGCTGACCCTCGAGGTCGCACAGCACCTCGGCGACAACCTGGTGCGCACTGTCTCGATGCAGCCCACCGACGGCCTGATCCGCGGCACCTCGGTGTCCGACACGGGCAAGCCGATCTCGGTTCCCGTCGGTGACGTCGTCAAGGGCCACGTGTTCAACGCACTGGGCGACTGCCTCGACGCTCCCGGAACGGGTCGCGACGGCGAGCAGTGGGGCATCCACCGCAAGCCACCGGCCTTCGACCAGCTCGAGGGCAAGACGGAGATCCTCGAGACCGGCATCAAGGTCATCGACCTCCTCACCCCGTACGTCAAGGGTGGAAAGATCGGTCTGTTCGGTGGTGCCGGTGTCGGCAAGACCGTTCTGATCCAGGAAATGATCACCCGTATCGCCCGCGAGTTCTCCGGAACCTCGGTGTTCGCAGGCGTCGGTGAGCGCACCCGTGAGGGCACCGACCTTCACCTCGAGATGGAAGAGATGGGCGTCCTCCAGGACACCGCCCTCGTCTTCGGCCAGATGGACGAGCCGCCGGGAACGCGTATGCGCGTCGCCCTGTCCGCGCTGACCATGGCGGAGTACTTCCGCGATGTCCAGGGCCAGGACGTGCTGCTGTTCATCGACAACATCTTCCGTTTCACCCAGGCCGGTTCCGAGGTGTCGACCCTGCTCGGTCGTATGCCTTCGGCCGTGGGTTACCAGCCGACCCTGGCTGACGAGATGGGTGAGCTGCAGGAGCGCATCACCTCGACGCGAGGCCGCTCCATCACCTCGCTGCAGGCGATCTATGTGCCCGCCGACGACTACACCGACCCGGCGCCGGCCACGACGTTCGCGCACCTCGATGCCACCACCGAGCTGTCGCGTCCGATCTCGCAGATGGGTATCTACCCCGCTGTGGACCCGCTGACCTCCACCTCCCGCATCCTGGAGCCCGGCATCGTCGGTGCCGAGCACTTCCGGGTTGCCAACGAGGTCAAGCGCATCCTGCAGAAGTACAAGGAACTGCAGGACATCATCGCCATCCTCGGTATGGACGAGCTGCAGGAAGAGGACAAGGTGCTCGTCGGCCGTGCCCGCCGTCTGCAGAAGTTCCTCGGCCAGAACTTCATCGTCGCCGAGAAGTTCACCGGTGAGCCCGGCTCCGTGGTGCCGCTCCGCGACACCATCGAGGCGTTCGACCGCATCTGCAAGGGCGAGTTCGATCACCTGCCCGAGCAGGCGTTCAACAGCTGTGGTGGACTCGACGACGTCGAGGCTGCAGCCAAGAAGATCGCCGGGAAGTAGTCGACGATGGCTGAGATGACCGTGGAACTCGTCGCCGTGGAGCGACGGTTGTGGTCTGGTTCGGCGACTCTCGTCAGCGCACAGACGACCGAGGGCGAGATCGGTGTCATGCCTGGGCATGAGCCGGTTCTCGGACAGCTGGTCGAGGCCGGAGTGGTTGCGATCACGACGGCCGACGGTGAGCGTATCGTCGCTGCTGTGCACGGCGGGTTCCTGTCCGTGACCGCGAAGACAGTCACGATCCTCGCCGAGTCAGCCGACTTGGCCGAGGACATCGATGTGGAAGCGGCCAAGGCCGTGCTCGCAGAGAGTGGAGACGATCTCGAGGCGATTGCTGTCGCCAAGGGTCGGATCCGCGCTGTAGAGCGCGCTTAGGCTGCACGAGAAAGACCGCGACGGAGCCGACGAACAGTGACAATCGGAATGACTGTGTTGATCATTCTGGTTGTGCTGCTCGCGGCCTTCGTCGCGGTCTTTTTGTATCGGCTTGCAGTACTGCGCCGCGGCGGCACCGCGGCGATCCTCCGGGTGACGCCTGCCCCCGGGGACACCGGGTGGCGCCACGGCGTCATCCGCTACGGCGAGGGTTCCCTCGTCTTTTTCAAACTGTCGAGTTTGCGTCCCGGCCCTGATTCGCGCATCGACCGCCAGGGCATCGAAGTCGCAGGTCGTCGCAGCCCGGAGGGCTCCGAATTCGACATCATGTCCGAGGAAATCATCATCCTGTCGGTCAAGGACCGCGGTAGCTCGTACGAGATCGCATTGGACGGGGGAGCATTGACGGCGTTCCTCTCCTGGGTCGAATCACGACCGTCCGGCCGATCGGTTCGCGGTCGCCGACTCTGATCAGGACTGTCCGGCCCCGGGCTTCCAGAGCACGTCGCCCTCAGGGTTCGCGAGCCTGCTGACGATGAACAGCAGATCCGACAGTCGGTTGAGGTATTTCGCCGGCAGTGCGTTGGTGGTCTCCGGATTCGCGTCGACGGCTGCCCACGCAGACCGCTCGGCCCGCCGGGTCACGGTCCGCGCCACGTGCAGCAGAGCTCCCAGTGCCGTGCCGCCGGGGAGAATGAAGGAGTTCAGCGGCGCCAGGCGTTCGTTCAGTTCGTCGCACCAGCCCTCGAGACGGTCGATGTACTCGTCGGAGATCCGCAGCGGCGGGTACTTCGGTTCGGCCTCCACCGGGGTGGAGAGGTCGGCGCCGGCGTCGAACAGGTCGTTCTGGATCTGCCGCAGGATCGACCGGATCTCCTCGGGCGGGTCGCCCAATGCCACCGCGACCCCGATCGACGCGTTCGCCTCGTCGCAGTCGGCATAGGCGATCAGCCGCGGATCGTTCTTCGACACACGGGAGAAATCGCTGAGTCCGGTGGTCCCGTCGTCGCCGGTCCGGGTATAGATCTTGGTGAGGTGTACGGCCATAGCGTTACGGTACCGGCCTCCGGGGTCGGCATCCCTGGCTCTAGGCTGTGTTCTGTGAGCGAACGCTTCCTTGTCACCGGCGGTAACCGCCTCGTAGGTGAAGTGTCTGTCGGGGGCGCGAAGAACAGCGTTCTCAAGCTGATGGCGGCAGCGCTGTTGGCTGAGGGCACCACAACTGTCACCAACTGCCCGGACATCCTGGATGTCCCCTTGATGGCCGACGTCCTGCGCGGCCTCGGCTGCGAGGTGGACCTCGACGATTCCATCGTCCGGATCACCACACCCGCCGAGCCCAAACACCACGCCGATTTCGCGGCGGTACGTCAGTTCCGCGCGTCGGTCTGTGTGCTCGGACCGCTGGTCGCGCGGTGCCGGCGCGCGGTGGTCGCGCTACCGGGTGGTGATGCCATCGGTTCGCGGCCCCTCGACATGCACCAGTCGGGGCTGCGGTTGCTCGGCGCCCACAGCACGATCGAGCACGGCTGCGTGGTTGCGCAGGCCGACGACCTGCACGGTGCGAACATCCGGCTCGCGTTCCCGTCGGTGGGGGCGACCGAGAACATCTTGATGGCCGCCGTACTCGCCAAGGGCGAGACGGTGATCGACAACGCAGCGCGCGAACCCGAGATCGTCGACCTGTGCAACATGCTGATCCAGATGGGCGCGAAGATCCGGGGTGCCGGCACGTCCACGCTGACGATCCAGGGCGTCCCTAAACTCGAGCCAACCACCCACCGGGTGATCGGCGATCGGATCGTCGCAGCGACGTGGGGGATCGCCGCATCGATGACCCGTGGCGACGTGCGCGTTCGCGGAGTCAACCCGAAGCATCTCGGCCTGGTGCTCGACAAGCTGCGGGTCGCCGGAGCCGACGTCACGGCCGAGGCCGACGGATTCCGGGTGGTCCAGGAAGCACGGCCCACGGCCGTCAACTTCGCGACCCTGCCCTATCCGGGGTTCCCCACCGACCTCCAGCCGATGGCCATCGGTCTCGCCGCGGTCGCGGAGGGAACGTCGATGATCACGGAGAACGTCTTCGAGGCGCGGTTCCGTTTCGTCGAGGAGATGATCCGGTTGGGTGCCGATGCGCGGACGGACGGTCATCACGCTGTGATCCGGGGAATCGCGCAGTTGTCGAGCGCGCCGGTGTGGTCCTCGGACATCCGGGCCGGCGCCGGCCTGGTGCTGGCGGGGCTCGTCGCCGACGGGCTGACTGAAGTCCACGACGTCTTCCACATCGACCGGGGCTATCCCCGTTTCGTCGAGATCCTCCAGGAACTCGGTGGCCGGATCGAAAGGGTGGACGCAGATCCCGGTTCTCAGCGGTGAGTCCGGCGTCACAGCGGCCCGTGTGAGCGGCCGGGCGCTGGTTCGGTTCCGGCGCACCGGCTCTGACCAGCAGAATCCGAATCGACGAACACCGTGACCTGGCGATTTGGCAAGCAGTTTCCCGTCGCGTAACTTATTCCAGGT
>NZ_LTCZ01000112.1:0-45825 GCF_001583455.1 Rhodococcus sp. LB1
CGACTCAGCACGCCCGAGCACGGGGAATTACGTGACGGACACCCCTGGGGAATTACGTGACGGTCGACAATAGAAGCCTGCCGCTGATGCCCGATTGAGGCCTGCCCGCGAACGCACCGATCCGACGCCTACAGCCCGTCAACCGGATTGGAGTCGCCAGTTGATCGTGATCGGAGTCGACGCCCACAAATCCACCCACACCCTCGTCGCGGTCGACGACATCGGCCGTCAGGTCGGGCAGCGGACCGTCAAGGCCACCACCGAGGGTCATCTGTCGGCGATCGAGTGGGCCGCCCAGTGGCCGCAGGTGCAGTTCGCGCTCGAGGACTGCCGCCACGTGACTCGGCGGCTCGAATCGGATCTGCTGTCCCGGGGCCACGCGGTGGTCCGGGTCAAGACCCAGTTGATGGCCCTGCACCGGCGCAGCGCCCGCCAGCCGGGAAAATCCGACCCCATCGACGCCCACGCCGTGGCGATGGCCGCGCTGCGTGAGGAGAATCTGCCGATCGCCCAACTGGACGAATCCACCAGGGAGGTCAAGCTCCTGTCCGATCACCGACGCAACTTGGTCTGCGAGAGAACGAAACTCATCAACAGGCTTCGCTGGCACCTGCACGAACTGGACCCCGAATTGGTGATTCCCGTGCGGGGGATCCGGAGGTATCGCGTCATGGACGAGCTCGCCGAACGGTTGACCGCGTTCACCGGTGTGGTCGCCCAGATCGCGGGCGAACTCCTCGACCGGTGCCGGCAGCTGACCGGGCAGGTCAACGATCTCGAGCGCCAGATCCGTGACCGCGTTCGGCGGATCGCGCCGTCGCTGCTCGCGATACCCGGGTGCGGAGTCCTCTCCGCCGCGGTCATCATCGGCGAGACAGCCGACGCTCGACGGTTCCACTCGAAAGATGCCTACGCGAAGTTCAACGGCACCGCCCCGATCCCGGTCTGGTCGGCCCACGAGCGGGTCCGCCTCAATCGCGGTGGCAACCGTGCCGTGAACGCCGCGCTGCACGCGATCGCCACTACGCAGGTCGCCCGCGGCGGGCCGGGCAAGGACTACGTGGCCAAGTTGCAGGCAGCCGGGAAGACGAAGCGGGAAGCAGTGCGCCTGCTCCGCCGACGTGTTTCCGACCGGGTGTTTCAGGTCCTGCGCGTCCACGAGTCCGCGACCGGAAACGCCTCGGAATCATCGCTTTCGGCGGCGGCTTGACATAGAAGCATCAAAGAGGTGAAGTGAAGACCCGCCGCTGGGACTTCATCTCCGACCATCGCGCCGAGTTCGGCGTGCAGCGGCTGTGCCGGGTGCTGGGAACCTCCCGCTCCGGTTACTACCGGCACCTGGCCACCGAGGATGCTCGCGCCGAGCACGCGGCGGAGGAGGCCGCCACAGTCGCCGAGATCCGCGCCATCCATGCCGACCACCGCAGCGCCTACGGCGCCCCGCGCGTTCACGCCGAACTCCGCTCCCGCGGACGCAAGATCAACCGCAAACGGGTGACCCGGCTGATGCGAATCCACCACGTGGTCGGCCGGCACCTGCGCCGCAGCAAGCGCACGACCATCGCGGACAAATCGGGCCTACCGGTGCCGGATCTGGTGATGCGAGACTTCACCGCTACGGCTGTCGATACCAAATGGTGTGGGGACATCACCTAATGGGTGAGTCGGACCAACGATCCGACACGCACAAGGCGACTGGCGGGAGGTCCCTGAGATTTTACCGATCCAGGCGCAGTCTGAGCAGTAAGCTGCTGGAAGGGGATCACTGCTGTGATGGCATCCGACTGTGTGAGAGGTCTGAATGTAGACGGTGACCCTGCCAGTCGCTGGGGCACGTGATCGGCTTGTGAGATGCCGCGCCGAAGAGCGCTTCTAGGTCGCCGCACAACCCCCGAGCTCACAGCAGAATACGCCGCTGGGCAGGAGGTTGTACATGAGCATCAACTGCGGGATCGATTGGGCCGAAGTGCATCACGATGTCGCCCTCGTCGACGAGAACGGCACCGTCGTCGCCCGGAAGCGCATCGACACCGGCACAGCGGGACTGACCGCGCTGCTGGAGGTAATCGCCGAGAGCGGAGGCGCACCCGGCACCACCCCTATCGCGATCGAAACCGACAAGAATCTACTCGTCGTGGCCCTGGTGGAAGCAGGATTCACCGTATACCCGATCAACCCCCGTGCGGTTGCCCGCTACCGCGAACGCCACGGACAGGCCGGCGGCAAGTCCGATCCGGGTGACGCCGCGATTCTGGCGAATATTCTGCGCACCGACCGAGCGATGCACCGTCCGATGCCGGCGATCAGCGAACACGGCCGGGCGATCAAGGCCCTCGCCCGTCAGCACCAGGAGGCGATCTGGGCGCTGTATCAGACCATCAGCCGACTACGTTCTGTATTGCTGGAGTTCTATCCTGGTGCACTGCAGGCATTTCCGAATTTGAAGCACCGCGCCGCGGTGGCGGTGCTCTCCGCGGCGCCCACCCCGGAATCGGGTCGAGCCCTGACCAGACGCAAAGTTGTGGCGCTCCTGCATCACAGTGGCCGACGCAACGACCCGAACCTGGTCGAGCGGATCCTGCGGGAGCTGAAGACGCCCGCGCTCCGGCAGCCGCCGCAGGTCGAGGAGGCACTCGGTCATGCTGTCACCGGCCTGCTCGCCGTCATCGCCTCGATGCAGCAGTCCGTGGACAGCCTGGAGAACGCGCTGGGTCGCGAATTCGACAGCCACCCCCTCGCACCGATCCTGCGGTCGGCTCCGGGTCTCGGTCCGATTCTCGCCGCCCGGGTCCTGGCCGAGGTCGGCGACGATCCTGCACGGTTCGCGACGGCGAACGGGTTGCGCGCGTTCGCCGGTACCGCGCCGATCACCCGCGCCTCGGGCCGATCGCACTACGTCAAGGCGCGAAAGGTCCGCAACAAGCGACTCGGCGACGCCTGCCACTGGTGGGCGTTCGTCACCCTCACCAAATCAGCGGGCGCACGTGCCCACTACGACAAACGGCGAGCCGCCGGCGACCACCACAACGCCGCGCTGCGCAACCTCGCCAACAAGCTCCTCGGACGCATGTGGTGGTGTCTGCAACACAACGAACCCTGGGACGACCACGCCGCCTGGCCCGACCATCAGATCACGTCTCAACCGGCGGCTGCTTGACATCTGACCCGCGTGGGATGTCTACATCCCCGTGGGATCCTCGTGGTTGTTCTTGGCCACGGTGATCGACATCTGCTCACGCCGGGTGGTGGGCTGGTCCATCGCCGACCACATGCGCACCGATCTCGTCACGGACGCGATCGAGATGGCGGTGCGCATCCGCGGCGGTGACGTCGGTGGCGTCATCTTCCACAGCGACCGCGGAACACAGTACACTGCAGCAGCTTTCGTCGATGTATGCCGCCGTCATGGGATCCAGCAGAGTCGGGGACGGGTCGGGTCAAGTTACGATAATGCTCTCGCCGAGTCGTTCTTCCAAGGACTCAAGAGGGAGTGGCTGCACGGACGGAGTTGGTCGTCGAAGTCGCAGGCACGGCTGGAGCTGTTCGAGTGGCTCTCGTACTTCAATCGACGTCGCCGTCACTCCGCCCTCGGATACCTCACCCCGGTGGAGTTCGAGCAACGACTGATCGCGTCGTCTACGCTGTCAGTCGCCGCATGAAATTCGGTGTCCACCTTCAAGTGGCAACCTCACACCGTCATGCCAGTGCCGGCCGGTGCGAGCGCACCACCGCAGGAACAACGCGATCCCGCCCGCATACGACCTGGTCGTCAACTCCGAGCCGTCGCGGCCGAACCGGACATGCCGCAAGAACGCATCCGCCTCGTCCACCACGGCCAGGTCCTCGTCGAGCACCGTCCAATACCGCACCCCGGACGGCAACCTCACCAGAAACGCCCACATCCTGATCTCCTCTCGTGGCAGGCATCTGTAGGACTACCAGCCACGAGCACCACAACCCGGGAGATCTGTTGCAAACCGGTCCGTGTCGCGGGACCTATGCAACGTCACACAACAACCCGGCTGACCCCAGAGAACTGTGCCGATGGTTGTGGTCATCCTTAAAGTCCTCGATCACCACCCGAGCTTCGAGCAGGCTTGTCCAGTGGTTCCGGTTCAGGCATTCCTTCCGCAAACGATTATTGAATGATTCGATGTGCCCGTTGTTCCACGGCGTCCCCGGTGGAATGTACGAAATCCCTACCCGATCCCTGCAGAACTGCTGCAGCACAGTTGAAATAAACTCCGGACCGTTGTCCATCCGCAGCACGACCGGTGGGCCGCCCCACAACGCGAATGCCTTGTCCAACTGGTCGGTCAACCGCTGCGCGGTGATCGAACGTTCGACGATGTTCAGCAGCGACTGCCTCGTGTGCTCGTCGATCATTGAGGCGATCTTGATCGCTTTCCCGTCGATGGTGGAGTCGAAGTGGAAATCCAAGCCCACACCACATGCGGGGCGTCGGCTTCGATCTGCGGGCACGAGCTGACACCGGACCGTTTGGTGGATGGTGAATCCGAACCTGAAGGCCTTCCTCCTTCCAGAGCCGGTGGACCTTCTTCTTGTTCACCACAGCGCCCTGATCGTGCCTCAGGTGCGCCCAGGCGCGATGGAAACCATGCAGCGGATGCGTGTGGGCGTATTCGCGTAGCGCCGCTCTCAGAGCGGCATCGGGGTCTGCTGGTGTCTGAGCGAGAGGTGTTCGGGCGTAAGTGGAGCGGGCGAGCCCAACCGCTCTGCATGCCAACCGCTTCGACATGCTCATCGTGGAGATGAGCATGTCGACCGCGCGGCGCTTGGCAGCTGGGCTCAGAATTTTCCCTTCGCTACCTCCCGCAGCGCGTGCTTCTCCAGCTCGGCTTCGGCGAGCAGCCGCTTGAGCTTGCTGTTCTGCTCGCGCGGCTCCTTGAGTTCCTTCGCTGCGTCGGTGTCCATACCGCCGTACTGGCGGCGCCAGTTGTACAGCGTCGCTGCCGACACCTCGAGCTCCGCAGCGATTTCCTCCTGCGCCTTACCAGCAGCAGTGAGCTCGTCGGCACGGCGCAGTTTGCGCAGGATGTCCTCTGCGGAGTTCCGCTTCCGTCCAGCCATGTTCTCCATCGTCCTATCCGCCCAGTTCACGGGCAACAAGACTCTAAAATAGAGTGGCCCCATTCACCGGGGACACGCCAATGGGACCGGACTCCGTTCTCGGTGTTACGGCGACGCGATCACCACCGTGTGGTGCACACACACTGCGGTTGCAGGGACGCCACCGCCGGACGCGGGGTGATGCCCTTGACCTGAGCCGACAGGGAGATCAGCTGACCGCCGACAGGGAGATCAGCTGTCCGCGCACCAGGAAACCACCTGTCCGCCTACAGGGATGCCCCCATGTCCCTTGACAACGGGTTCAACTAACGGGAGGGATCGATTATCGCCTTGATCGCAGAGCCTGATGCAACCGCATCCAGCGCTGACGCAGCTTCGTCGATCGAGTAGCGATGCGTGATAAGCCCGGTGAGCGGAAAGCGGTCTTGCATACGCGCCGCTAGTCGCATGGCCTGGTAATAGTGCTTCGGTTTGGGAAAGCTTGCAGCGCTGACCGTCATGTTCTTGACGACCAGCTCTCGCGGTGAAACCTCTCGTGTCCCGATAGCCCCCCACAGGCCCACAACGATGTAGCGGCCATGATTGCCAGTTAGGTCCAGGCCCTCGGGGAACGCTGGAAGCGCCCCGGCAGCTTCGACAACGATGTTTGGTCCCGATGGCCCGGATCGTTCCCAGATTTGATCGTGCCGCTGCTCAGGACTCAGGTCACTGAGCGACAGCGTAGTGGTGGCACCCATCGACTTGGCAACCTGAAGTCGTTCAGGGGATTGGTCGATGACGATAATCTCGCGAGCGCCGGCGACTGATGCGACCATACTGGCAGCAAGACCAACTGGTCCGGCTCCCTGAATTACTACTGTGTCCTCGATCCCGACCCCGCCACCTTGGTCGTAACCCATAATTGCAGTCGGAAGTGCACAACCGAGCGCGGCAAGCGCTTCGGGCTGAGCGCCGTCCGGGATTTTATAGAACGCCGTACCATTCGGTAGCCAAGAATACTGTTGGTAACTACCCCAGTTCGGCTTCTCGGCGTGCTCGAAAAAGGTTGAGTTTTGGCATGGTGTTTGCTCTAGTACCGAGCAGGAGTAGCAGCGATTACATAGCGCAATTGGTGCCCAGTAGACGAGATCGCCGACCTCGACGGGAACGCTCGCGTAGTCTGCGCTGACGCCAGCTCCGAGTTTGTAAATCCTTCCAACTCCCTCATGGCCGAGGATGATCGGGAAAGGCATCTCACCGGCTTCGCCAGTGACGATGTGGTTGTCACTGCCACACACGCCGCCGATCACGACCTCTACGAGAAGTCCACCCGGCTCTGGATCACTGACCGGCACCTCCCATGTCTCAATGCGATTAGTTTCGACCAGTACCGCTGCCTTGCCAGTAGCCATGATGTCTCCTGTCTCGGAATATATCGCCCGACGTCCCGGGCGTAAAGATGAATCGTTGAAGTAGTAATCATTCAGGGAGGGTCGATGACATCAGAACTTCGCCCATAACACGGCCACCGAGGTGTGTGCCGCGCCCCAAATGCTCGACGGCCCACTCCCTAGAGCTCAAAAACACCGGAGGATTCGTTACGATTGGATAATCGGGCATTCGGGTGCACAAGTATGTCCGGGAGTTAAGGTGCCATCAACTTTGTGATGGCGTTCGCGACCCGCTCCGCGTCGGTTACATGCGGCGAGTGTCCGCAATCCCACCGTTCGGAAGTCCATGCGGGATCCGCTTCAACTCGGGCAATAGTCGGTTCTCCATGGGCAATCATGAACCTCTCGCAACGAATGTAGTGCTTGCGGGCCACGGTCTCCCAAGCACCAGTCAGATTGACTGGATCGGTGAAGGCAGCCAGCGGGTGGGCGGTCATGCGCCGATTCACCCACGCAGCATCGTCCGGGTCGTCCACTCCGAAGCCAGCCGCATCGAACGGGGGACCTGCGGGCACGCGCCAACCATCTCCCAATTCGTTGGCCTGGGAAAGGAATAGGTCGGGGATGCCTTGCGTGTCACCCATAAAATCCAACATCGACTGTCCCGTTGTCGGAAGCGACGCGTCAAGGTAGAGGAGAGCCGCAATGCGAGCTGGTGCACGGTCGGCCACTGCGGTTATGACCGTCCCGCCCGCGCTGTGCCCGACCAGCACCACTTTTTCCAGTTCTTCGGCTGCCAGCAAACTCAAAACGTCTTTGACATGTGTATCAAACCTCACCTCAGGTGAAAGCAGATGCGCCCGGTCACCGAGACCAGTCAAGCTCGGCGTAAGAACGCGCCAACCTTGAGTACGAAGCGACTCCGCCACCCGCACCCAACACCATCCGCCTTGAAAGCCGCCGTGTACCAGAACCGCAACGGGCGTATGAGAACTCATAGGAAACCCTCCTCAACTTGATTGGATACTGAGCGCCGAACGCCTTCTGGGTCGAACACCAACGGCAGTGTCAACGGTCTCCGCGTCGACCCCTGTTGCACACCCATTTTTGCCTCGCTCGGCTGCACGGAAATCCCCGAACCGAAAGGTGGATATGTCATCGACAATCTCGAACTCTTTGCGTGCCAATGGCTGACCGTATCCGCCAGTCGAGGGGACCGTCGCGCAGATGTGTGGGTACTTCTTGACATCTGCCAGAGAAGCTCCATTGTCTTTCGCCTGCCATATTGTTGGAATTTGCGAGTCCTGATAAAGGACGAGAAACGGCGCATCCGGTAACAACCAGGAAGCGACTCATTTATGACCGTTGTACGATCCACTGGCAGCCACTTCCCACAGGAGACGTGCCCTTAGTCGGTGGTCCACCGCAGCGGAACCGAAGTCACGGAGCCCACGATGCCCGACTGATAACCCACCCTCGACGGATCGGCCACCTCGAATTCAGGAATATGCGCCAACCACTCTTCCAGCGTCACCTGAACCTCTACTCGAGCCAAATGCGCCCCCGCGCAATGATGCACTCCGTGCCCGAATGTCATGTGCTCGATTTTCTCACGCCCGAAGTCGACATCCATAGGGCACTGGTTATTCTGTTCCTCGAGTCCGTACAGCATGCTTGGCACCGCCACCATGTCGCCTGGTTTCAGGTCAACACCGTCAAGCTTGACGTCCTTTTTGATCAACCGGGCGTCGGTTACCAACGCGAAGCGCCGCAGCAACTCCTCGATAGCAGTCGGAATCAGCTGGGGGTCCTTCACGAGCGCGCGCCGCTTCTCGGGGTTCTCGGCCAAGAAGTGCATCATGAAACCAAGAAAATTCACCACTGTGTCCAGTCCGGCCAATACCAGAAGAGAACAGATCTTTAGGGCCTCGTCCTTCGTAATGGGACGGCCGTCGACCTTGCTTTGCACCACGATACTGATCGCGTCATTGCCAGGCTCAGCCGTGCGGGCATCGATGAAGGGGGACAGGTACTCGAAGAATTGATTCGTTGCCTCTGCCATGGTCATCGAGCCGTCAGGTCTGGTCATCTGATCCGCAATGTACTTCAGTCTCGGAGCATCGCTCGGCGGAAGGTCGATCATCGTGAGGAATACCTTGACGGGGAAGACTTCCGCGTACTCCTTTATGAAGTCGCAACTGCCGGCAGGTCGAATCTGTCGAACCAACTCCCTTGCTGACGACCGAATTTCGTCACCGATACCATCGACGATACGGGGGCCAATACTCGCGTTGAGAATTCGCCGGTAGGGGCGCTGTTCGGGCGGGTCCATCGACATGGGAATGAGAACATACTGTTCTCCCGCCTCGCGGGGCAGGAATGGGCATTTACTCGAAAAGTGCTCGTAGTCCGTGAGGATGTGCTTGACCAGCGATCCGCGCGTCGCGATCCAGTGTCCACCGTTATGGTGAGTCCACATCAGGTCATGCCCGCTGGATTCTTGCAGATGCTTCCACGCCTCTTGTAGACCCTGATCAATGTGGGGCGGATTGAACATGTCGAAATCAACGACACGTTCGGCCGGAACATTCGCCGGCAGGTCCTGTCCGGCTGCCGTAGTAATTGCTTCGGGTACTGTTCCCATTGTTCGCTCGCTTCCTGTGACTTCTAGCCTCTGATGTTGGACTGCTTCGCTTTTGTTGGTATGAGTAAAGTGTTCTACTTCAGCTGTTCTGTCGCGCTGGTCCATTTCTCTCAATGAGATTTGGATATGTTGGTACAGTGTCGCCACGGTTTCCGATGAAGGGCCGGGTTTTCACCCGATAAGCCATCTACCACTGGGTTGGCGCAATTTCTACGTTGATTCCGTCAAGATGCTCCTGCATTGCAATCTGACAGCTCAGCCGGCTGTTTTCTTCCACGGGAGATGATGCGCATTCGAGCATCTCACGTTCATTGGGATTCATTGGAGTGAGCTTGTCGAGAAACTGCGGATCCACGTAGACATGGCATGTTGCACAGGCGCCGCTGCCGCCGCAATCGCCGACGATCGAGCGGATTCCATGGCTGATCGCGGCTTGCATGAGTGTTGTTCCGGAGTCGATCGTCAGTTCATCCCGCTTTCCGTCAGGAGAGATGAAAGTTGCCTTTGCCATGACTGGTGTGCCTCCTATTTTCCAGCTGTGAAACTTGTGACTGGTGATGATGTCGAATTGGCGAGATCCCGCAATGAGAGATTGGGTTCTGCAAGAAGTTTTGCGGAGACGGGCACTCTTTCCGAGATGAGCTTTTTTGCGAAGTTGAAATCTGCAGGCCGGTTTATGGTGTCTACCGCCAAAATTCGGTCGCTAAGTAGGTAGAAAGCGCTGAAGGACCGATCTTCGGGTTTTCCGCGTAATACTAGAGAGTCGTATCCATCCGACAAACCGACCATTTTTAGATTTAAGTCGTATTGATCGGACCAGAACCATGGAGCGGCAATTGGACGAGTCGGTCTATTGCATAAGATTGCAGCGGCCTTACGCGCCTGCTCCAGGGCGTTGGGAACCGACTCTATACGAACGTAGCGTTCGTATAGATGGCTGTATTGGCGAACGCAATCTCCTACAGCCATGATGCTGGGATCCGTAGTACGAAGCTCATCGTCAACGATCACCCCGTCCTCCACCTCGAGCCCAGCTGTGTCCGCCAGCTCGCTATTTGGGATTAGACCAATGCCGACGATGACGAGATCCGCAGCTAGTCGTCTGCCGTCCGAACAGCGAACTGCTCTGATGTGGCCGCCTTCCCCAGGGGTGGTCTCCAATTCTTCCACCGCACAATTTGTCAGAATGTTGACTCCCGCCTCCCGGTGAACGGCGGCATAGTAATCGGAGATAGGCTGCGCAGTGACGCGAGCAAGTACTCTGGACGCCGCCTCTATCGCAATCACATTCATACCGGCCCGTACGGCAGCCGCTGCGACTTCCAAACCGACGTATCCGGCGCCCACGATAACGACAGTCCGTCCGGGTCCCAACTTTCCTCGAAGTGCGTCAGCATCGGATCGAGTCCGGAGATAGTAGAGATTCTTCGGTTTTTCCGAAAGCGCTTCTGCGGCAGGTAGCGCCCGCGGCCGACCCCCTGTAGCGAGAACTAATCGGTCGTAGTCGATTTCGGTGCCGTCGGACATCGCGACTCTGCGTCTCTTGCGATCGATCTCCACCGCGCGATGGCCGGTGCGAAGAGTGACGTCGCTCTGCTCGTATGCCACCGCGCCACGCAGATGCAATGACGCGGCGGAAACCTCGCCCTTGAGGTACGCCTTCGAGAGAGGGGGGCGGTGGTACGGTTGGAAGTCCTCGTCACCCAAGAGCGTGATCGGACCGTCCCAACCGGCGCTGCGTGCAGCGAATGCAACTTCGGTCCCACCGCAGCCATTGCCGATGACAAGTAGGCGTTGGTTCGACATTTGGTGACCCTCTTATCTCGGTTCGGGGTGGTAGCAGACTGTGGCTTCTGGGATGTACCAGCCAATTGGGCGGGCTCACCGGAAGGGCTGTCCATCTTGTGACACACAACACTGTCTGCAAATAAGGTAACCATATTCATATTATCTTCGCAAGGGGTGCGTAGCTTCATGCACGATGTATGGGTAAGGCGTTGCCCTCTCGGAGTGTGCATGCGCGGTCTGCTGCCGGTTTATGTGTGGAGTGGGCGGCAGGCGCGGATGGACGGTCGATGAGTGAGGGTAGAGCCATGACCAAAGGCGAATGCAGCTCGCGATATATACGCCAGTACGCTGGCCACAGTGCGTGGGGCGAAAGTCGTTGGTGCAGAGGGAGTCCTGAGAATGGACGGACGGGTGCCGCAGCTGGGCGGTCGAAGCGCGACGGAACTGGATGTGACTCCCGAATTGGGGCCAGCTCCGATCGCATGGCAAGGCCCTACGGATGGCGGGTCGCCTCGGGAGCGGCAGGGTGGTCGCCACGGCGCCACGGGCGATGATGCGCAAGTGCATGTCGAACTGAATCTCGAGAGCTGGTCAACCAGACTACGAACTTGGTATAGCGTTCCGCGGCGACGGTTCGCAACTGCGGGTGCTCGTGGTTGGGATGTCGACGTCCTTGGTCCCGCGGCTCATCGTGCGTATCGCGGCTCACGACGCGTCCTCATCGGCGGGCGGACTCCAGACCAGGCTGAGGTCGAGGCTCAGAATGTAACAGTGTCATCGGACAGCTTCGACCGCTCTTCCTCGCAGACCAGGATGCGGATCGATGTGGGATCTTGGAAGGTTTCTCCGTCGGCTCGAATGACCTCTTTCACCTTCGGTTCCGCGAGGATGCTGAACAACACATTCAAGTCTTCCTTTGAGCGGAGTCGCATCTCGGTCACAACGTCGTACTCGAATTGTGATGGTTCGATGCCTGTTTCTGCTGACATGTAGGGGTGTTCTTTGACCGGATAGCTTCGCCTGTAGTCGATGAGCACGTCCTTGAGATAGTTCAAAGCTAGGGAAGCGTGGCGCTCGTAACGGTCCCTGAACTCCGCATGGGTGATATCGGGGCGGCGCTTGATCAGGATTATCAGTTTGACCATTGTATTTTCTCCCGTCCGAGACCCGCGGTCCGCGAGTGGTGTGGTGTGGCGCAAAGCACGTTCGAAATACTGTAAACATAATCATATTAGTTACGCAAGTGGGAAGCTGCCCGAGACCGCGGCGGGACCAGCCTGCATATGGACCCGAGTCCAAATACATGGCTGACTACGGGGGCGACCAACTCGGCTGTGCCCGGGCATCGCGGGGGAGTTTCGACGAACATCCGGAACGAAAACCGGAGGTCGTGTCGACTAGAGACCAGCGTGCTTGCCCTTTGAGCTACCCGGGAGACCGGGTGCAAGTCGAGATCGTTCTTGTTTCGTACGCCAGAGAACGTGTTGGGAAAGTCTTAAGCGGCGGTTGAGCTACGTTGCCAGGGCTTGCGGCCGGGCGGTGGCGCCAGGCGACGGACCATCAACCCGATCATGGCCCACTTGATCATGGCCTCACTGGTCTCCGGCAAACGTTCGTAATCATGATCAAGGCGGCGACACTTGACGATCCACGAGAACGTGCGTTCGACCACCCACCGCCGGGGCAGGACCTGGAATGTCTTGATTCCCAACGGCTTGCGCACGATCTCGACGGTGATGTGGGCGACCTGCTCGGCCCACTCGACCAGCTTTCCCGCGTAGCCGCCGTCCGCCCACACCAGCGACAGTGAGGGCATCGCCATCTTGACCTTCTCGAGCAGTGTGCGTGCCCCGTCGCGGTCCTGCACGCCCGCGCAGGTGATCACCACCAGCAAGAGCAGACCCATCGTGTCGACCACGATATGCCGCTTGCGACCGTTGATCTTCTTCCCCGCATCGAATCCACGCACCGCGGCGCCGACAGTGTCCGCACCTTTGACCGACTGAGCGTCGATACAGCCGGCCGAGGCCATCGGATCGCGGCCCTCCGCATCGCGCACCCGGTCGCGCAGCGCATCGTGCAACCGGTCCACCACGCCGTCCTGGCGCCACCGCTTGAAGTACCAGAACACCGTTGCCCACGGCGGAAAGTCATGCGGCAGCTGCCGCCACGCACATCCGGTCCGGTTCACATACAAGATCGCGTCGACGATCCTGCGCCGCGAATGCACCGCCGGACGACCACCGGAGCGCGGCGCCGGAATCAGCGGCTCGATCACCGCCCACTGCTCGTCGGTCAGATCCGACGGGTACGCATTCCTGTCGACCTTCTTACCCATACGGTCACAATGACTACTTCAGCCGCATCAGTCACGCAGACACGCCCAGTCACTTTCCCAACACGTTCAGAGGATTGAGCACGGCTCAGACCTCTCAGGCGCTACGTTCAGGGGGTACTCCATGCGCGTTTCTCCGAAATCTATGGCGCGTCTACCTCGAGGAAGACCGTCTCGGGGATCGCTGACGAGGTGATCGAGAATAGGCAAGGACTGGCTGTCCGTCTGCCCGACGAAGGGTGTACACGACGCGATCTATGCTCTCATTGGTCTCGCTCTCGACGGACACGGTGGCATCCTCCGATTGTCGGCCGACACCGGCGAAGGGGCGGAGTTTGGAAGGAGCGCGCCGTCCATAGCCGGATGGTCGCCGCCCCAGATACCTCTCGCGTTGGCGACGGCACGTAAAACTGAACACGGTATGGCATCTCAAATTTGACCCTCTGTCCACCGATCCGGACTCGAGTCGAGCCAGGAGGGACGAAGGGATGTTGTCCGTGGAAGATGGGGCCGATATTCGCCGTCTGCATCGCAGCGAACGGTTGCCGATCAAGGCGATCGCCCGGATGATGGGGATCTCCCGCAACACGGTCCGATCGGCACTGGCCGCCGACGGACCACCGAAATATCGACGCGCCAAGTCAGGTTCGATCGTCGACGCGGTCGAACCCCGCATCCGGGAGCTGTTGAAAGAGTTCCCCACGATGCCGGCAACGGTAATCGCCGAACGGATCGGGTAGGAACACTCGATCCGGTCCTGCGCGGTCGGGTCGCCGAGCAGCGCCTGGTCTAACTGCCGCCGGATCCGGTTTCTCGTACCACCTACCTGCCCGGGTAGATCGCCAGTGCGATCTCTGGTTCCCTGCCTATCAGCCTCCCGGTCGACCATGGCCAGACCAGAACGCCGACGAAACTGCCGGTCTTGACGATCTGCGGGTCGAACGAGGCATTGAACCTCTTGGGTTTGATGTCGCCTCCGTTCTTGAGGGGTCGGCTTCGATTTTCTTCGCGAGGGAACTCGTCCCCCGCACGCGGGAGGTACCCCCACCTCGCCGCTGCTGACCTGCCAGTTCATCGACCGGATGCAGCACAAGGACACCGGGTCGAGTCGATCTGCGCCGTGCTCACCGAGCCTGGCATCAAGGTCGCCCCACGCACGTATCGGAACTGGCAAACCGCTACTCCGTCCCCTCGGACCGTCACCGATGCGCATCTGACGAACGCCCCGCGTGAGACTGCCGGCACCACCGAAGGGCCCTACGGTCGACGGACGATGACCGCACACTCGCGCAGGCTCGGCTACGAGGTTGCGGCATGCGCCGTCGATCGGTTGATGCGCGGTTAAGGGCTGTCCGGAGTCGTTCGGGGCCGCCCGCACCGCACCACCATCCCGCCGGAGCGAACAGCCGACGTGCCCCCGATCTGGTCGATCGCGACCTCACCGCCGAGGCCCACCGGAAATGGGTCACCGACTTCACGTATTGCCGCACGTGGGCAGGGTTCGTCTACGTCGCATTCGTGATCGACTGGTCCCGCGGGCGATCGTCGGCTGGCACGCCGCCACCGTCAAGGACACC
Organism: Rhodococcus sp. LB1; assembly: GCF_001583455.1. NCBI lineage: Bacteria > Bacillati > Actinomycetota > Actinomycetes > Mycobacteriales > Nocardiaceae > Rhodococcus > Rhodococcus sp. LB1. Next base: position 14,806 of record NZ_LTCZ01000112.1, read on the forward strand.
GCGATGGTCCACCGCCTTGAAGGCGGCGCTGTGGCGACGTGACCACACCGGCCACCCGTCGGTGCAGGATTGATCCATCCTCCCCCGAGCACTTCGTGCCGGGCGGTACCCCAGCGATGCGGGCAGTCAGTACACGTCCATCTCTTTCGCGGAAACCCTTGTGCTGAAAAGGATCGCTGCATCTATCGGCAGTGTCGGAGATTGCCTGTAACTCGTTCAATCGCAGTCGTCTTGGATACGTCCTTCCGGACGAATTCGAGACGGTGTACCACGCTCACCTGTCGAGTCCACAACCGGAGCCGTCACCGATATAGGAGCGGCACGAAACCCGAGACGGTTCAATTCAGCGTTGACACCTGACAATGCTGCCGCGCTCTCTCGGCCACCGGACTGGTCATGACCACGACCACCCCGGGGTGTTCGCGCTGTCAACGACCCGGAATATTGGGTATGCAAAGTCGACACGCTCGCTTTATGACGGTCCCCTCAACCCGCTCGACCTATAGGCACTGCCCGGTCGAGTGCTTGGTGCGCTGATCTTGCGTTTGTGTCCATGGATCATGTCGGACAACGGGTAGATTTACTGTTGCTGATGTCGTATCGGTGATGGCACGACGGCCGCCGATGCATCGACGGAGTGCCGTCTCAGCGGAACGCGGGTGGTGAAGGTGTGATGGTTGAGGATGGTGGGTTGACGACACGGAGGGATGACGCTGCCATCGAGCGTGAGTTGAGTGGGGCTGGATTGACGGAGGCCTGCGAGATCGGCCGTGGCGGCTTCGGAGTGGTCTATCGATGTCTGCAACCGTCGTTGGACCGTACGGTCGCAGTCAAGGTCTTGACCGGAGCTATCGACGAGGAGAACAGGGCCCGGTTCTTCAGGGAACAGCGGGCTATGGGTCGCCTGACTGGCCACCCAAATATTGTCAATATTCTTCACGTGGGTTCCACGGCGAGTGGCCGACCGTACATCGTCATGCCGTACCACGCCTTGGACTCGCTCGACACGCTGATCCAGAACGACGGTCCCCTGAGCGCGGATCTAGTATTGAGACTCGGGGTCCGAGTATCGGGTGCTGTGGGGACCGCGCATCGACTCGGGATTCTCCACCGCGATATCAAGCCGGGCAATATCTTGCTCTCGAGCTACGGAGAACCGGCACTCACCGACTTCGGCATCGCACACATTGCGGGCGGTTTCGAGACAGCCAAGGACATGATTACGGCTTCGCCTGCCTTCACTGCTCCCGAGATCTTGAGAGGAGAATCACCGACCCCGGTCTCGGACATATACAGCATCGGCGCGACCCTCTTCTGTGCATTGACCGGGCACGCGGCCTTCGAGCGCCGGTCGGGTGAGCAGGTCGTCGCGCAATTCGTCCGAATCACGAAGAATCCGGCTCCCGACTTGAGGGAACACGGAGTCCCCGATGATGTGGCTGCCGCAATCGAACACGCCATGGCACGCGACCCCCGTGACCGTCCTGGAAGTGCTATCGAGTTCGGCGACGAGCTACGCGCCCTCCAAGCGCGGAACGGTCTCGACGTGGATGAGATGGCGCTGTTGAGGGAGGAGCAATCGGCGCCGCTCGGTCGACGCGACGCCGTGCCGACGGCGTCCAGCGAGGAGAGCTCAGGTCACCGAACCGCGCGTCAGAGTCGCGGGGGGAATCTCCCCTTGGAGTTGACCAGCTTCGTCGGCCGCCAGGGCGAGCTGTCCGAAGTGAAGCACATGTTCCACACCGCGCGTCTGGTGACGTTGACGGGTATCGGAGGTGTCGGGAAGACACGGCTCGCGTTGCGACTCGCCGCCGACATGCGAAGCGATTTTCCGCACGGTGTGTGGCTGGCGGAGTTCGGTGAAGTCTTGGACGAGTCGCTTCTCGTCGACGTGATCGCACGAGCCCTCGGCCTGAGAACTCGTCACGCTGAGCCTATGGACGAGGTTGTCGAGTTTCTGATCGACCGGAAGTTGCTGATCGTCCTGGATAACTGTGAGCACGTGGTTGCGCCGGTTGCGCGGTTCGTCGAGACCGTTCTTCGCACGTGCCCGGACATCAAGTTCTTGACCACGACTCGTGAGCCCTTGAACATTCCCGGCGAGTCCGTCTTGCGCGTGCCGTCCTTGAGCACCCCCGACGCCGATCACGAGCCCGCATTGATGGCATCGCCGCACTATGATGCGATCGCTCTGTTCGAGGAACGTGCCACCACAGCGGTGCCGGGTTTCGAGCTCTCCGACGACAATATCGACACCGTGGTGCGGATCTGCCGTCAGCTCGACGGCTTGCCGTTGCCCCTCGAATTGGCCGCAGCTCAATTGCGGGCGATGTCGCTCGATCAGATCGCTCAGCGGCTGAACGACCGATACAAGCTTCTCACCCATGGAAGCCGTGCGGCGCCGGCTCGTCAGCGCACCCTTCGGCTGTGTATCGAGTGGAGTTATGACCTCTGCACGCCGCTGGAACGGCAGATATGGATCAATCTGTCCGCATTCGTCGGTAACTTCGAACTTGATGCGGCGGAGTTCATTTGTGAGAAAATTGACCGAGATGAACTTCTCGACGGCGTATTCTCGTTGGTCGACAAATCGATCCTCATTCGGCAAGAGCACGGCCCTGCGGTGGGATTTCGGATGTTGGAGACGATCCGTGAATTCGGACAAATGAAAGCACGGGAGTCCGGCGACTATGCGACACTGCGGCGTCGTCATCATGACTGGTACCGACAATTAGTACTCGATGCCGAGCGCGATTGGATCAGTGTCCGTCAACTCGACTGGATCGCGCGACTTGGCAGGGAACAATCGAATCTCCGTGAAGCGATGGAGTTCGCGGTGTTCGAGCCCGACGAACGAGAGCAAGGGACCGCTCTCCAGATCGCGACGGCACTGTTTTCCTTCTGGCTCTCCCGAAACCTGTTTCGCGAGGGGAGGTATTGGCTCGATCGTGCCCTGGAAACGCGACCGGTGAGGAGGTCGGCGGACCGAGTCAAAGCTCTGTATGCCAACAGCGTGCTCGCAGACTTGCAGGGTGACGTGGCCGCTGGCTCGAATCTCATCGCCCAGGGCGAGATGCTGGTCGCCGAGATGTCGGACCCTGCCAGCGACGCTCGTATGGCCCACGCCAAGGGAATCCTTGCGCTCTACAGCGGCGACGTCGTGCAGGCCATCAACAGACTGGAAGACGCGCTCCCGGTGTTCTGTGAAAAGGATGACGTCGGCGTGCGAGTCTGGATTCTGATGTTGTTGGGATTGGCACACGAGTTGGGCGGCAACACGGAGCGGTCGATCGCGTGCCATCGTGAGGTGCTCGACATCACCGAATCGCATGGTGAGTCGGTCTTTCGCTCGTATTCACTATGGGGAATCGGCATTGCGGTCTTCCGGCAAGGAGATATTGTTCGCGCAAAACACTATCTGGAGGAGTGCCTGCGGTTGTGCCGTTTGATCGACGAGCCCCTCGTCACCGCCTTTTGCCTGGAGGGGTTCGCGTGGATAGCAAGTCGTAACCGAAACTTCGACCGAGCGGCGATGCTGTTAGGTGCCGCAGAGTCGTTGGGATCTGCGGTGGGAAGCTCCCCTCTACTATTTCAGGACCTTCATATCCACCACACCGAATGCGAGGCAGCGACCCGCAATAGCCTCGGCGAGACGGCCTTCAGTTCACGGCACCGTAAGGGATCACGGTTGGGTGCGGAAGACGCGATAACCTTGGCCATTACCGATTCCTGACCGGTATCGTCCACGCGGTTCGAGTACCCGCCGGCTGCAGGGCGCCGAGGACTGCCCGATACAGACGGAGTAAACCGGGCCCGGGCTTACTGACCGTACATTTCCCAAGTCAATGTCTGGTTCATGACCTTCGGGTGTTTACGCTCAAAAAAGGCGCGAGTCTCTTGCATGTGCTCGCTCATGGCATCACGTGCGCGATCACTGTCGCCGTCTTCGATTGCTTCACAGATTTGGTCGTGAATCACCGCAACGTGTTTGCGTGAGGCATGGCTGTAGACAACTCCCAACCGGGCGCCGTCGATGATCCAGTCGAGTGAGTTGAGAAAATAAGAGATCAGCGGATTCTGAGCCCCATCGGCGATCAGCTCGTGGAATCTGTGGTTCTCGTAGAGAAATGCGCTTTCGTCGGCGAGGCTCGCACGCATGGCGTCGACTGATTGGCGAAGTCCGTTGATCACCCGTTCGTCACCGTTCTGCGCGCAGAGGGCGGCGGCGATCGGCTCGATGTATTCACGAGTTTCCAGCACGGATCGAAAGGGGGTGTCCGAGAACTGCATCAGAAGGGCAAGCGTGCTCGCGAGGTGACGCGAGTCCGGTGATCCAACAGTAGGTCCGCCACCTCGACCCGGGCGGATGACGATCACGCCCTGCCGTTCCAAGATGCGCAGAGCCTCACGAAGTGTGCTTCGTGCGACCCCGAACATCTCGTACATGTCCGTTTCGATGGGGAGGGGGTCGCCGGCCTTCAGGCCCTGTTCTTGAATCATGTGCACGATGCGTTGAGTGATCATCTCAGCACGTTTCGGAGGCATTCCGGGCGGGCGTGTCAGAGGGGTGACGTCCCGGAAGAGTGGCAGGATCTGGGTGGCGGTCTCGTTGGAATCCACGGAGCGACTTCTGCGGGTGCGCGTGTCGGCCGTAGTCGTGGCCACCTTTTTACCTGCCATATGTTCATCATACATTTGGAACCCTGGTGTGCGTCGTTCGTGCCGCTCCGAGTCCCCACGCCGAAGGGTTGACGGGACGAATTCGCCGCTGTAAACATAGATATGTTATGCCTCTAACGGGTCCCGGTTGATCGCGGTGGACGTCAATAGACCCGCGGGCGTCAATCGAGCCGGGCAAATGATCAGAACCGACACATCGTCGCTGTCAGGTTCGAAAGGAGTCGGCATGTCAGGTTTTCGGCCGCATCCCCCACAATCGGGCCGGGACTGGGAGGTTGCCGACCCCAAGGTGCTGGCGCCGATGCTACTTGCGGGGAAGCACGCCGTGGTAACAGGTGCTGGAAGTGGAATCGGGCAGGGGATCTGCGTCCGCCTGGTCGAACTCGGTGCGACGGTGACGGGGATCGGTCGAACCGATTCCGCGCTCCAGAAGACAGCGGAACTGGCGGCGCATGCGCAGGGAAAGTTTCGATGGTTCACGGCCGATGTTCGAGACTGCGCCCGGGTGCGCTCAGTCATCGCCGAATCATCGGCCGAACTGGGCATGGATCTTCTCGTCAACAATGCGGGCGGCCAGTTTTACGCTGCGGCGGAAGAGATCTCCGACAACGGATTCAGATCCGTGGTCGACCTGAACCTCAACGCCGTCTTCACCGTGATCTCGGAAGCCAAGCAATTCCTCGCCCAGCGGGGTGGCAGCATCGTCAACATCTCCTTGTCCGGGATCGAGCGGGGGAGCGTGGGCCTCGCGCACTCGCTGGCGGCTCGCGCCGGTGTACTGGCGATGACGAAGACCCTTGCGCTCGAATGGGCTCACCTGGGCATCCGCGCCAACTGCGTGGCGCCGGGGGTGGTGATCTCGGACTCGTTGCCGGAGGCAGTGGCGGCATCCCTGCGTGATCGCGTGGTTCCCGAATCGGTGCCGGCCGGTCGGGCTACGCCGGTCGCGGACGTTGCCGAGCTCGTTGCTTTCATCGCAACCCCTGCTGGACGGATGATTACCGGTCAACTGTTGCAAATCGACGGTGCCGCTCATCTCGGGCGCGGACTACACATGATTGATGAATGGCCGCCGCGGGAGGGACGCGAATGAACCGCGACGCCGACCTCCTCGCCTTCGCCGTCAAGTGGCGACATTGGGGCGGGGGGAGTCGTTCCGACATCTTTGTCGAGTTCGGTATCTCGCCGGACCAGTACTTCAGGCGGCTTGCCCGCATACTCGACGGTGTCAAGGCACGCGAGTTGGCTCCCGATGTTCGAGAGGAGCTGCGGACAATCTGTCGGGCGCGCCGACCGGAGCGCGCTGCTCAACGAACTAGGTGACGACCCTGTCGGTGGGTTGATCCTGCACAGCCGGTTGTGCCGATACCGAACGCGGCACAACCGGCTGGCGGCGGCTCATCGCATCATGATGTCGACCACCCCCGTGACGGGGCGGCCCTCGGTGATCAGACTCCATGCATCATCCCGACCGGCGGCGACCGCGGTGCGGGTGAGCAACCGGTCCCACTGGTCGACAGATCCAAATTCCGAACGCCAGGCGAGCACCGGCAAGGTGTACCGGTGGAGGTCATGCTCGTGTGTCGTGCCGATGGCGCCGTGGACTTGATGGGCATTGCGGACCACGGTCGAGGCGGCATGCCCAGCGCAGGACTTGGCTACCGCGACGCTGAAAGCAGCGCTGGGTGTGTTCCATCCCTCTCGCTCGACTCGGGAGACCGCTGCGTCTGCGGCGGCGCGTGCGAGTGCTGTCTCGGTGGCGATTCCGGTGACGAGGCGTTGTACTGCCTGAAATTTGGACAGTGGCCGGCCGAACTGGACACGGCTGGACACGTGCTCGATCGACAGCTCGACGATCCGTTCCATCGCTCCGCACGTTTGCAAGACTCGGGCGAGAGCCCCTCGTAGGACGAAGGTTTCGGCGACGTGGTCCGGGACTGATGTCCAGGTTGCATTGTCGACATCGATTGTTACGCGGTCCCGGGGCTCGCCGGCAACATTCTGTACCGGGATGATGGTCGCCTGGTCTCTGGCTATGTCGGAAACCATCCACGTTGAGTCGGTACGGCGCAGGGCCACCAGGGATTCGGCGTCGCGTGCCCACGGAACCATGCTGGCCTTCCGCGTGTCGGTCAGCAGGAAGGCTGTTCGCAGGCGACCGTCGATGGGAAGGCCAGCCGTCTCCAGAAGCCAGCCGGCCAGCAGATCGTGCTCGGCGACGGGAACGTGCACGGCCGAGGCGGCTGCGGCTCCGAGCAGTATTGCGGCGGCGTGCCAGTCGGCGCCGCTTCCTCCATGGGACTCGCTGCCGGTCAAACGTGCCAGTCCGAGGTCGTCCAGTACTTTCCACAACTTGGGATCCAACACAGCGGCATCAGCCGAGGTGTGGATGGCGGTGCGGTGAGATATGAAGACCGATTCCATCATCTCGACGAGATCAGGATCGACCGTCGTGTGTGTATTCATCAGCGCAGTCCTAGCTCTCGTGCGACAACGCTCTCGAGAATTTCGTTGGTGCCGCCCCGCAGGGTGAAGCCTGGTCGTTGGACGATTGCCTGGTCGATGAGGTCGGCGAAACATCCGGTTTCGTAGGGGCTGACGTCGCGGTCTACGAGGACGTCCACGTAGTCTGCGATGTCGCCTTCGGCCGCGGTGCCCAACAGTTTGACCCCGGCGGCAGCGCTGTCCGCTCGCTCACCGCGGTGCAGGGCGCCGGCGACGGCGGAGGACATGTGGTGCAGTCCTGCGATTCGGGCGGTCAGACGCCCGAGGCCGCCGTTGCCCCGAATTGTCTGGGTGCGGACCTGTTCCAGCGTCTCGGCGAGCAAGCTGAAGGTCGACAGAAACCGCTCCGGACCGCTGCGTTCGTATGCGAGTTCGGACGTCACTTGCCGCCAGCCGTCCCCGATCCGGCCAAGCACCATGTCGTCGGGAACGAATACATCCTCGAGTAACACCTCGTTGAAGTGATGACTTCCCCCCATCGAGATGATGGGTCTGATTTCGACGCCGGGTGACCTCAGATCGATGATGAACTGGCTGAGACCGGCGTGGCGGGCGTCCGGATCCTTCGGCGAGGTCCGGGCGAGCGCGATGAACGCGTCCGCACGGTGGGCTCCGGACGTCCACACCTTGGTCCCGGTGACCATCCAGCCGCCGTCGACACGAACGGCTTTCGTGCGAACACTCGCCAGATCCGATCCGGAGTCGGGTTCACTCATGCCGATGCCGAAGAAGCACTCACCCCGCGTGATGGCAGGGAGGAAGCGGTGCTTCTGCTGCTCGGTGCCGAACTTCATCAGCGACGGAGCGATTTGCCGGTCCGCGATCCAGTGAGCCGCGACCGGGGCGCCCACAGCCAGTAGTTCTTCAGTCACGGCGAAGCGTTCCAGGTGCGACCGCCCGTGTCCTCCGTATTCGGTGGGAATGGTCATGCCGATCCATCCACGTTCGGCCAGCAAGCGCGTGAACTCGGGGTCCCATCCGGTGAGCCAGGTGTCGACTCCAGGTGTGAACACCGCGTCGTCGAGGCACTCACGGAGGAAGCCGCGCAGCTCGGCGCGAAGCGCAGCGTGGTCGTTCGGATCGTCGACGGCGGGCGGGATCAATCGAATCTTGCTCACCGGAGGCTCCTTCGGGAACGGGCCCGGCGCGCGCGGGGCCGGGCTGGCGACGATAGAACCTTCACGAGTGGCTCGCTGCCACCAGCGCGGTGAGACTGTTCAACCCGGCCTGGTACAAGCCGCCCACTGCCTGTGCCAACGCCGCGCCTTGCGCATCGTCGACAGCAGTGAACTGCGCGGACCACACGATCTTCGAACCGCCGTCGACTGTGGACTGCACCGCGAACCGCGCGGACATTGAACCGAGCACCAGCGGGCCGTCCAGGTAGTCATAGGTGTAGTAGTGCTCCGCGTCATCGTGCTGGGTGATTCGATCCCGGGCCTGGCCGGCTCCGGTGAGTTCGACGTACCGTACGTCGCCATCCATCCAAGACTTCCCCACTGAGGGAGACCAGTCAGCGATCGAGGCGGGGGCGCCACACAGCTCCCAGATCTCCCCGGCAGGCGTGGGGGAGAGGATGGTCTCCTCGACTGTCATCGGAACACTCATAGGTTTCATTTACCTTTCGTGACGGGTGATGGGGGCCATCGGCCACCGACTCGAGACCACTGCTCGCCTCTCGCGAGAGTGCAAAGGGGTCTGGCGCCGACACCGCTTGACGTTTAATATGACAAATATAATTAGAATATAGTTGCCTGGCAAGAGCGCGACGACGGTGTTACCCGTAGATGTGGTTACGCCGAGGCACTTCAGCACCGAAAGGAATGGGATCAATGGACCTCCAGCTTGACGGAAAGGTCGCGATCGTGACGGGCGCAAGCCGTGGACTAGGTAGGGCAGCGGCTCGAGCCCTGATAAGGGAAGGGGCGTCTGTACTGCTGGTGGCACGTTCGCGTGAGGCGCTGGAGGATCTGCACGGCCAATACCCCGACCACACGGCCGTGCAGACGTGCGACATGCGCGACATGGATGCCGTGGCGGCCCTCGCCGACACGGCAGTCGAGGTTTTCGGACGCCTCGACATCGTGGTAAACAATGCCGGTATCGCGCCGGCGGGGCGTTTCGAGGAGCAACCCCAGAAACTGTGGGATGAAGTTTTCGACGTCAACGTGCGTGCGCCCGCTGTACTGACCCGCGCGGCGGCACACCACCTCATTCCGCAGGGGTCCGGCAAGATCATCAACGTCGCCAGCACCTCCGGGATCAAGGGGAAGCCGACATTGGTGGCCTACTCCTCGTCCAAGGGCGCGCTCGTTCAGTTCACCAAGGCCCTCGCGGGTGAGTGGGCCAAAAAAGGTATCCAGGTCAACGCCATTGCTCCCGGCGCCTTCACCACGGACGCGCAGAGTGCCGTCACCGACTCGCCGGACGTGCTCGCCCGGCGGCTGAGAAAGATCCCGGCCGGCCGGATGGGTGACCCCGAAGAATTCGGTCCCCTTGTCGCATATCTGGCATCACCTCTGTCCGATTTTGTCACCGGTTCAGTCGCCGTCATCGACGGCGGCGAAGTCAGCCGGCTCTGAAAGGTCTCTGTCAATGATCATCGACGCTCATACCCACATGTGGCCGGATGCGGTGGCCAAACGCGCTCTGGCCGGATCGGTGCCGGATCTCGAACGCCGCGGTGACGGCACGGCGAACGGTCTCATGAAATCGATGGCCGCAGCGGGGATCGACCGCTCGGTCTGCCTCGCCGTCGCGAACGACGGTGCAGCCGTCGACAAGGCCAACAAGTTCTCCGGTTCGCTCGATCCCGACTACTTCATCGGATTCGGGTCCGTCCACCCCGACCTATCGGTCGAGGACAACATCAGCAGCCTCCGCAGGCACGGTCTGAAAGGGGTGAAGATCCACCCCTTCTTTCAGAAGTACGCTCTGGATGACCCGCGCATGGACCGCCTCTTCGACGCGATGCAGGGCGAGTTCGCCGTCATCATTCACATCGGTTCCATCTCGACCGCCAGCTCCGAGGGTGTCTGCAGTCCTGCGATGCTGGCAGCGCTGGTGCGCAAATTCCCCAGGCTCGACGTCATCGCCTGCCACTTCGGCGGCTACCGGCAGTTTCAGGCGGCGGTCGACACGGTCGTCGGGCTCCCGGTATACCTCGACACCTCGTGGCCACCGAGCCTCGCCGAGCTCAACCCGACCGATGTGCGGAAGGTGATCGAGTCACACGGTCCCGAGCGAATCATCTTCGCCTCGGATTGGCCGATGGCAGATCAAGGGCGGGAGATTCAGGCAGTCCGGCAGCTGGGCCTGCCCGAAAGCGATGTCGATAACATCCTGGGGTTGAATCTTGCGCGTTTGCTGAATATTTCGATCTGACCTGGGTCGAATCTCGACCTCTCGGTTCGAGCCCTGCCACCGGTACGAGGTGGGGCTCGGACCGAAGCCGTCTGGCGGGCGGGTGAATGGCCTCCGCGTCGGCTGCAGGCAGGAGTTGGCCATGTACAACCGATTTTCTTTGACCGGTCGGCAGGAGCCAAAGTGCCGACTCAGCTGAGGATTCCAACATCAAGTCTTTTCGGCAGGACCGCAGCCCTTGCGTAGATAATATGAATATGGTTACGTACTTTCAGTACGTGTTGTGCGTCACATAGCGAACTGTCCGGGCATGACTCAGAAGAGTCGGTCGGTCCTGATTTGGAGGTCATGGTGACAACCGCCACCGGTTTCGATCCGCTCGAATACCTGGTTCAGCAGAACCCTTACCCCTTCTACAAAGAACTGCGTCAGAACGCGCCGGTGCAGTACATCGAGTCGGTCGGTGCATGGGGAATCTTCCGGTATTCCGATGTGGAGAGCACCTTCAAGCATCCGGAAATCTATTCCGCCAAGGACTTCACTACCAACGCGTTCGGTGAGTTCGATCCCGTACCCGAAGTGAATTCCATCATCGCCACGGACCCGCCGGAGCATTCACGCGTTCGCCGCCTGGCCAACGCCGGCTTCCGCCCGGGTGCGATCAAGTCCATGGAGCCGAAGGTCGACGCTGTGGTCAACCGTCTGCTCGACAACCTGGAGGACAAGCGTTCGGACTTCGATCTTGTGTCGGATTTCGCCGCCTACGTTCCGGTCAACGTCACAGCCGACCTGCTCGGCGTCGAGGACCCGGACGTGCGGGAGAACTTCAAGCGCTGGACGATGGATCTGTTGAAGTCGCCCAGCCGCGGAGTCCTCCCCCAGGAGGAGATCGACCAGATCCGCAAGAGTGTCGCCGAGCTCCGTGCCTACTTCACCGAGCAGATCGAATACCGTCGAACCAATCCCGGGACCGACCTGGTCTCAGATCTTGTTCGCGCCGAGGAAGAAAGTCAGACTCTCACCGCTACCGAGATCCTGAGCCTGGTTGCCTTGATGCAGTTCGGTGGTTCCGAGACGCCGTCCCACCTGATCAGCTCGACGGTGTACAACCTGTTCACACACCCCGACATCCTGGCCGAGGTGCGGCGCGACCCGAGTAGAGCCCTGGCAGCAGTACAGGAAACTCTGCGTCAGAACTCGCCCGTGCAGATGGTCTTCCAGACCGCCGTGCGGGACGTCGAGGTCGCGGGTGTCACCATCCCGGCCGATTCCATGGTGTTCGCGTATATCGCGTCGGCCAACCACGACGACACGGTGTTCGACGAGCCGGAGCGGTTCATCCTCGACCGGCCCAATCTCAATAAGCATCTGTCCTTCGCCACCGGCGCCCACCACTGCATTGGTGCGCCGCTCGGCCGCATGATGTGCGCGAAGGCCGTCAGCGGGCTGCTGACACGCTTCCCTGATCTGCAGCCGCTCGAGTCGGATCCGCAGTGGATGCCGTCCTATTGGGTGCGGGGCCTGGCCGGGTACCGGTTCACTGCCTGAGTCGTCGGTCGCTGCAACAGCACTCATTTCATGCGTGCTGCTCGACTGCGGTCCACCGGCTCTGATCTCGTCGTCGAGGAAGTCCCGGACCCACCCCGGGGCCGGACCAGGTCGTGGTGAAGCTCGCTGCGTCCGGGGTGTGCCACTCAGGCGGCGCCGTTGACCGACGCCGGACTCACGGCCTACGGATCGATGCGTCGCCGTGACCGGCGCCGGAGGATTGGGTCAGTTCGCGATCAAGTACCCAAATGTCACCATCCAGAACGCTGGACCCGGGATGCCCTCCGCGCCGTACTTTCCGTGGACGCTCGGACACGACAACACCGGGCACGTGCAGGCGCTCGGGGACGGCGTGACCGGCCTCGACGTGGGGGATGCGGTCGCGGTATGGCCGGGGTGGGGTGATGGCACCTGCCGGATCTGCGGGACCGGCCATGAGCACATCTGCCCGAACGTCAGCTATGTCGGCGTGACCCCAGCCCAGGATGGGCGGACTACCTGCTCGTTCCCGCCGCCCGGCACCTCGTTCCGCTGGGAGACCTGGACCCCGTTGTCGGCTCTGACGCCGGCACGGATTGTCGCCGTCGACATCGACGCAAGCAAGCGTGAACACGCTGTCACGATCGGCGCCTCCATGGCGGTCGATTCCTCATCCGACGAGGCTGTCCGTCAGCTGTTGGACGTGTCCGGTGACGGCCTCGGTGTCGACGCGGTCATCGACTTCGTCGGAGTCGACAGCACACTCGCCCTCGCCCTCGCCGCTGGCGCCATCGCCCTCGTGGTGCCCTCGTTCTCGCCGGGATCGGCGGCGGCTATCTGTCGTTTGGCTACACGCGTCCGAACCAGGAAGTGCAGGTGAGTACGAGTTCGCTCGCGTCACACGCCGACCTGGCCGCGGTCATCAGCCTCTGGAAAGCACACGGAATCAACGCCGACGCCACGCGTTACAGTCTTGACGACGTCAACCAGGCCCTGCAGGACCTTGCCGAGCACAAGATCGCGGAGCGAGGAGTCCCCTGGTCATGTAAGCCGCCAGACGGAGGCTTCCGTCCTTCGTCGTCAGCGGCACTGGTCCGATCTCGCGCAGAGACGGACCGGGGCCGTTGCGATTTCAACGCGAGGTGCTTGCCGACCGAATCGTTCGGCAGCCGTACACAACCGGTCATCCGGAGGCAGCACGAAACGACCCGGGCTGGTGTTCACCGGCCCGGGTCGCGTGTCATCTGAGATCGTTCGGCGGTGTACGCCCGTCGTTCGAGAGGTTCGCTGTCGACCACAGCGGACGACAGAATCGATCAGACGTAGAGCGCCAGTTCCTCGCCCTCGACGTCGACTTTGTAGACGCGGGCCCGGAGCTTGAGCTGCGGTGCGACGACTGACTTGCCGTCGGACAGGTTGAATTCGAACCCGTGCCAGGGGCACCTCACGATTTCGCCTTCGCGTCCCCAGTCGTAGACGTCGGGTGCGCTTTCGAGCATCATGCCGGTGGGGGCATTGGTGCACAGCGGCGCACCCTTGTGCGGGCAGGCGTTGCGCATCGCGTGAAAGGCGCCGCCGACATTGAAGACGGCGATGTCCACGCCGTCGATGTCGACGACGCGGCGGGTGTCGTCGGGAAATTCGTCCAGTTTGCCGATCACGTGGCGTGTCATTGTGGTGCTCCAGTCGTGCGGTGAGGCCGTTCCCGTCGACCGTTCCCGTCGACGGGAACGGTGGGAGGTAGGTGGTCAGATTCTCTCGATCAACGTGGCAGTGCCGAGGCCGCCGCCGCAGCACATCGTCACCAGTCCCCAGCGGGTGTCGGTGTTCTCCAACCGATTGACGATCGTGGTCAGCAGCCGAGCCCCGGTGGCACCCAGAGGATGTCCGATCGCGATGGCTCCGCCCCAGGCATTGACGCGGTCCATGTCGGGCCGGAATTCGCGCTGCCATGCCAACACCACCGATGCGAACGCTTCATTGATCTCGATCGCGTCGATGTCGTGGATGCTCAGATTGTTCCGGTCGAGGATTCGTGTGGTCGCCGGGATGGGGCCGGTCAACATGTCGACCGGGTCCACCCCGAGGACCACCTGGTCCACGACACGCGCACGCGGCCGGAGGCCGTGTTCCTGCGCGAAGTGAGCGCTGGTGAGCAGGACGGCGGCGGCACCATCCGAAATCTGCGACGAGTTGCCTGCCGTCACTTTTCCGTCGTCCGCGAAGACCGGTTTCAGTGCTGCGAGTGATTCGGTTGTGGCCCCTGCCCGGATGCCCTGGTCGGAGTCGATCTTGGTGCCGTTGACATCGATCGGGTGGATTTCCCGGGCGAGATGCCCGTCCCGGACGGCCGCGGCGGCGCGCTGGTGAGACCGGGCGGAGAATTCGTCCATTTCGGCGCGACTGATCTGATAGCGGTCGGCCAGACGCTCGGCAGCCACGCCCTGGGGAACTAGGGGGTACCGAGAGTGCAGTTCCTCGGTGAACGCCTGGCCCCACTGTTCCTGGGATCCCTGGTGCACGCGGAAACCGTTGCGGCCCATGTGCTCGATCCCGGCGGCGATCACTGCTCGATCGATGCCGGCCGTGATGGACGACGCCGCGTAGTGTGCGGCCTGTTGACCGGACCCGCAGCGGATGTCCACCGTCGTTGCGCCCGTCGTTGCCGGGAGACCCTTCTGCAACCATGCGGTTCGGGCAATGCCGGAGGACTGCTGCGCGATCTGGTTGGCGCATCCGGTGATCACGTTGTCGACGACAGCCGGGTCGATGCCCACACGGTGCAGGACGCCTTCGTAGCACTGCCCCAGCAGATCGGCGGGGTGGACGTCCCGCAGGACTCCCTTGTCGGCATGGCCACGGCCGACCGGGGACCGGACCGCATCGATGATGACGGCCTGATGCGCTGTGTCGCGGCTCATCGTCGCAGTCCTTCCTGCATCGTATCGCCGGCGAGGACGGTGCTCACGAGCGTCTTGGAGATACCGAGCCGGAGAATTTCCGAGGAACCCTCATAGATCCGCATCGGACGCGCCTGGCGGTAGAGTCGCTCGAGCTTGGAATCGCGAACCAGCCCGAAGCGGCCGGAAATTTGCACTGCGCGGTCGGTGATACGACCGGCGGTTTCACTGGCGACGAGTTTCGCCATGGAGCTGAAGTGCAGGGATGCGGCCGGGTCGACCCGGGCCATGTCGGCGGCCTTGTAGGTCAGCAGGCGGGCCGCTTCGAGTTCGGCCCAGGAGGCGCCGAGCATGTCGGCCACTGCGCCCAGCTTGGCCAGGGGACGCCCGAACTGCACGCGCGTCCCGGCGTGCCGGGCGGCCTCGTCCAAGGCGGCCTGGGCGAGACCGATCGATGCGCCGGCCACCGAGACACGGAACACCGCGAGTGTGGCGAGCACGTGCTCGAGTCCCTTGCCGATTTCCCCGATGCGGTTGCCCTCGTGGACTTCGACGTTGTCGAAGGCGAGCTCGGCAAGGATGTGGGGGGCGATGATCTCGGGCGTCGGGGTGAGGGTCAAACCGGGGGCGTCTGCCGGGACCAGGAACAAGCTCAGCCCCTGTCCCTCTTGTGCCAGAACGCAATAGAACCCCGCCGCACCGCCGTTGGAGATGAAGGACTTGTTGCCGTTCAGCACCAATCGTTCACCGTCTCGGTGTACCTCGGTGATGATGTTCTTCAGGTCCGAACCGGCCTCCTGCTCGGTGAGACCGAGGCCGGCGAGCACATCCCCGGAGGCAACCTTGGGCAGCCACTCGTCCCGGAGCGCGTCACTTCCCGCCCGCGCCAATCCGAAGCTCCCGATGCCCTGTAGTGCGAAGAGCGAATCCAGGTGCGCCGAGGTTCCCATGAGGACTTCACGCACGATGCACACGGCCAGGGGGTCGACCGAGTCGAATCGCCCACCCCAGCGGGCCGGTATGGTCAACCTCCACAGGCCGCTGTCGGCGAGAATCTTCCGCATGCCCTCGTGCACGGTGCTCATCGCGTCGGCTTCGATGGCGAATGGTTCGGCGGAGGCCGCGACCGCGATCGCCTCGTCACGTATCGCGAGATACTTCTGGTCTAGATCGAAAGACATAGTTTTCCTTGTCTGTCCGCCAACTACGGCGAGTACGTGCGGATCGTGATGCTCTCGTTGCTGTGCAACGACATTCACAGATCCAACTTGAGGCAACTGCCCTTGGCGCGTGAGACGCAAATCATCATGCACTCGCCGCTCTCACGCTCGCTCTCGGTCAGCACGACGTCATGGTGTTCCGGGATGCCCTCGAGTACGACGACTTCACAGGTCCCGCACGTGCCCTCTTCGCAGGAGGCGTCGACCATGACACCAGCGTCGGTCAACACCTCGAGAATGCTCTTATCGGACGGCACGGTCAGCGTCATGCCGGACTGAGCAAGTTCCACCTCGATCGCTCGGGCGTTCGCCAGATCCGGCAGATCGGCGCGGAATCGTTCCACATGTAATGCACCTGCAGGCCAGGTCGATTCGCAGAAGCTTTCGATCGCGGCCAGCAGCGGTTCGGGCCCGCAGCAGTACACCGCGGCCCCGGGAGCGGGGTTCGCCAGTTCGGTGGCCAGGTCGAGTAGCCCGTGAGTGTCCTGCGGGTGAAATGTGACCTTGTCGCCGTATCGGGCCAGCTCGTCCCGGAAGGCCATCGTCTCGAGTGAGCGACCACCGTATATCAGCGTCCACGGTGTACCCGACGCCTCCGCCGCTCGAATCATGGGCAGCATCGGAGTGATCCCGATACCGCCGGCCACGAACCGGTACGCGCTCGCAGGCTCGAGTGGGAAGTTGTTCCTCGGCCCCCGGCTCTTGACGCTGGTTCCTGTGGGCAGGTTGTCGTGGATGTAGTCGGAACCGCCCCGGCTGCTCGGCTCGCGCAGCACCGCAACAGTCCAGGTCTGCCGGTCGCCCGGATCCCCGCACAATGAATACTGTCTGGACAGTCCGTTGGCGAGATTCATCTCGACGTGTGCGCCGGGAGACCATGACGGAAGAAGTGCGCCGTCATTCGCCCGAAGATCCAACACCACGATGTCCGGCGTCAGTATCCGTCGGGTGTGGACAACGAGGTCGAGGTCGACTTCGGAGTCGTTCGCAGTCAGCATGACATTCATGGCTGTGGTATCCCACTCAGTTGATGCGGTCACCGTAGAACTCCCGTGGATTGTCGAACATGATCCGGCGCTGGAGATCCTCCGGCAGACCGGCGAGGGCATTTGTGGGGTCGTTGTAGTTCCAGTGCGGGTAGTCGGAACTGAACATCAGGACCTTCTCCGCGTTGATCATGTCCATCAGGGCAAGCAGGTGCTGCTTCTTGGGGGGCTCGACGAACGGCTGCGTCGTGAAACGCATGTTCTCGTTCAGGTACTCGCTGGGATGCCGCTTGACCCAGGGAATCTCGTCGCGCAGTCCGTACCAGTCGGCATCGAGCTTCCAGCTGAGTTCCGCGATCCAGGCGATACCACCTTCGGCGATGACGACCTTCAGCTCCGGGAAACGTTCGAAGACACCGTGACAGAGCAGGCTCGCGGTGTTGGCCTGATGGATCTGACCCAGCAGTGCGTGCCACTCGATGTAGTAGGTCGGGGTGCCGGCCATCCGGGGAGCGCGGGCGTAGACATTCTCGGTTCCGCTGGGGTGCACGCAGATGGGGAGTCCGTGCCGCTGTGCTGCCTCGTAGATCGGGTAGTAGTGCTTCTCGCCCATGAGGATGTCGTGCAGGGGCATGAAGATCTCGACGATCCCGGGTCGATCGGCCATCCGGTCGATCTCCTTGACGGCGAGCTCGGGGTCCTGGGGTGCGATGACGAGGCCGCCCCGGTACCTCTTGTCGAACTGGAGCCACCGCTCACACATCCAGTCGTTGTATGCCGACGCGATGGTGGCGGCGACCTGCGGATCGGGCATCGCTCCGATACCCAGCAGGTGTCCGGACAGGAGAATCGCCCGATCGATGCCGGCGCCGTCGAGTAGTTGCGCGGCGGTGAACGCCGGGTCGGTGGCCGGCGACATGCCGGGACGGGACGTGTCGCCGCGCATGCCTCCGGAGGAGTTGATGTAGAGGTAATCGAGAGGAAGGTGGAACTGCGACGCCACCGTGTGGCCGCCGCCCAGTCCGGCGCCGATGCGCTTCTGCCACGCCGTACTCATGTACGGCACCAGAGTCGCCAGCCCGTTCTCCATGTAGGGATGGACGTCGGAGTCGATGATCGCCAACGACTGCTTCTTCTCGGTGGCCTGTTGTGCTGCATACGCAGTGGTCATGGGCACTTTCCTCGCTTAGGCGGTGGGTCGTTAAATAGTGCTATGTTATCTACCTTACAGCCCGTCGATCGGGTTGTCGAGATCCGGGTCACAGCCGCAGGATGGGTAGCAGGGGATTGCGTATCGCACCGGCGCCACTGCGTCGTTGACTTTTAAAACATATCTATGTTAAATATGTTAAGTGTTACTTCCGTCACAGGAATGCACCTCATCTCACGCGAATCCGAGAGGTCCAGATGTCAACTACCGCCGCGACCGCTAACGAGTTCGACGTCACCGTTCCCGAACTCGACAAGGTGTTCATCGCCGGGGAGTGGGTAACGCCCACCGGTGCCGGGACCATCGACGTTGTCATGCCCTCGACCGAACAGGTCGTGGCCACGGTGCCCTCGCCCACCACGGCGGACGCCGACGCCGCGGTCGCGGCGGCGCGTGCGGCATTCGATCAGGGTCCCTGGCCGCACATGCCCGTCGAGGAGCGGGCGCGAATCTGCCGCACCTTCGCCGACGAGCTCGAGGCCCGGTTGGATGCGATGAACCGTGCCTGGATGTTCGAGTCCGGATACACCCGCGCGCACGGCGAGATGATCAACTCCGGTGCGGGCAGCGCGATCTGGGGACATGCGATCGACATCGCGCCTACCCTGCAATGGGAGGAGATCCGCAAGAACGCCACCAGTGAGGTGCTGGTCCAGCATCAGCCGATCGGCACGGTCCTGGCGATCCTGACCTACAACGGACCGGTGCCGCTGATGGGCATGAAAGTCATCCCGGCGCTGCTCGCCGGCTGCCCCGTGGTGGTGAAATTCGCGCCCGAGTCGCAGCTGACCTCGCGGCTGATCATGGACGCCGCCAAGGCCGCCGGGTTCCCGGTAGGGGTCATCAGTGGTCTCGCCGCGGAACTCGAGACCAGCAAGTACCTCGTTCAGCACCCCGGCATCGACATGGTCCACATGACCGGCGGCACCGCAGTGGCCAAGGAAGTGGTCCAGCAGACCTCGCAGCGCCTGGCGAGGACCGCCCTCGAACTCGGCGGCAAGTCACCGGCGATCATCGCCGACGACGTCGACATCGACGAGGTGCTGGCTACCCTCGTGCCCGGCGCCACCGGCGGCTGTGGGCAGGTGTGCGTCGCACTGTCGCGAATTCTTGTCTCCCGCAGCCGTTATGATGAGGTTGTGGCCAAGCTCGCCGAGGCGTTCGATGCGATCAAGGTCGGCGACCCCTTCGATTCGGACACCGATCTCGGTCCGCTGGCCAACAAGCGATCCGTCGAGCGGACCGAACGGATGCTGGCCAAGGCACTCGAACAGGGTGCGGTGGTTGCGGCCGGCGGTAAGAGGCCGGACGGTCTCGACCGCGGCTACTACTTCGCGCCGACTCTGCTGCGTGACGTCACCAGCGACATGCAGATCGCACAGGAAGAGGTCTTCGGCCCGATCACCGTCGTGATCGCCTACGATGACCTCGACGATGCGGTTCGGATCGCGAACGACACCCCGTTCGGACTTGCCGCGTCGGTCTATGCGCAGGACCGGGACAAGGCGCTCGAAATCGCGAAGCGCATCCGGTCGGGTGGAGTCGCGCTCAATCTCGCGGGTTGCTCGCTCACCGAACCCTTCGGCGGAGTCAAGCAGTCCGGATGGGGCCGCGAATGCGGCGCCGAGGGAATCCTCGAATTCACCGAGCTCAAGCAGATTCTGCTCAGCGGGGCCTACTCGGGATAGCGCCTCACACCAAAGAGAGTGGTGGGGAGAGTGGTGGGGAAGAGTCGGTGGACTCTTCCCCACCACTCTGGTGCGCCGTGGCCGGGACAGCCGGGACACCTGCCGCCGCAGGAAAAATCAACGCCCCGCATGAAAAGACCGTATCCATCCCGGGTGGGCGGATACGGTCTACTTGTGCCGGAGGAACGTCAGAGGCCGTAGAGTTCCCACGTCACCACCTGACGCATGACGGTCGGGAACTTCTTCTCGAAGTACTTCGCCGTCTCGACCATGTGGCGTTCCATTGCTTCCCCCGCTGCGGTCGGCTGGCCGGCTGCGATCGTCTGGCAGATCGCCTCGTGTACGGCGAGTACCGAACGACGAGCGGTCCTGGTGAACTGCACGCCCAGCGGCGCGCCGTCGAGAACCCAGTCGAGGGAGTTGGAAATGTACGTGATCAACGGGTTGTTGGCGCCGGTGGCCACGAGGGTGTGGAACTGGTGATTCTCGTGCAGGAACGTGGCCTCGTCGTCGATGTCGGCCCGCATGCTGGCCACCGACTCCTTCAGCGCGAGGACCGTCTGCTCGTCCCGGTGTACCGCGCACAGCGACGCGGCGATTGGCTCGATGTAACCCCGCAACTCTATGACAGAGCGAAACGTGGTCTCCGAGAACTGCATCAACAACGCCATGGTGCTCGCGAGATGGCGTGAATTGGGTGCGGCCACGATCGGCCCGCCACCGCGTCCGGGACGGATCTCGATCACGCCGAGAAGCTCGAGGATTCGCAGTCCCTCCCGGAGCGTGCTCCGGCCGACGCTGTGGGAGGCGCACATCTCCGTTTCCGTGGCCAGGGGATCACCGGGACGAAGACCGCGAGTCCGAATGTCCTTGACGATCCGCTGGGCGATCACCTCGGAGCGTTTCGGTGGCATCCGCGGCTCATAGGCCTGCGGTGTCATGTCTTTCACGTTGATGCCATTGCCATTGCCATTCGCTTCCAGCATCCGATGCTCCTTGGGCCTGGTGTCGCTGATGTAGCTGCGGGGCATCCGAGGGTCATTCCCTGCCATATACAGCTGACATATGCAGTGTTACTGCGATATTTTCCCGATTGGGGTACCTGTTGGTGCGCATGGCGCGGCCGGTCAGCGGCCGGTCCAGACTGGCCGCCGTTTCTCGGCGAAGGCCGTCGCGCCTTCGCGTGCGTCGGCGGAGTGACGAACCGGGTCGACAATGGCTTCTTGATGCTCGAATGCCTGATCGGTGGCCCAATTGCCGGACTCGATGATCACCTTCTTCGACGCCTGCACGGCCAGCGGTCCGTTGCCGCTGATCTCCTCGGCGAAATCGAGCGCAGTATCGAGGGCACGGCCCGGCGCTGCGATTCTGTTGACGAGGCCGTGTTCGGCGCACCACCGGGCGGTCAGACGCCGTCCGGTCAGGGCTGCCTCCATGGCAAGGTGATACGGGATGCGCGAGGGCAGTCGCAGCAGACCGCCGCCGGCGGCGGTGAGTCCGCGCTGCACCTCGGGGAGACCGAACACGGCGTCCTCGGCGGCTACGATGAGGTCGCATGACAAGGCGATCTCGAATCCTCCGCCCATGGCGGCACCCTCGACAGCGGCGATGAGCGGCGTATCGGGCGGTTTGCGCACCAGGCCGAATGGTCCACGCTTGTCGTCGACCGGGCGTTCGCCCGTGGCCCGGAAGGCTTTCAGGTCCATTCCCGCCGAGAAGTGGCCGCCCGCGCCGGTCAGCACGATGACACGGCAGTTCGGGTCGTCGTCGAGTGCGTCGAGGGCGCGGCTGATCGCCCGAGCGGTGGCCAGATCGACGGCGTTACGGGCCGCGGGCCGGTTGATCGTGAGGACGGCGACTCCGTCCATCGGGTTGTCGATCATCAGCGATGCGGGCGTCTCGGTGGTGCTCATCGCGGCGCCATCCGGATGGCGCCGTCGAGTCGAATCGTTTCACCGTTGATCATGGAATTCTCCATGATGTGGACGGCGAGTTCGCCGAATTCTGCCGGATCGCCGAGGCGGCTGGGGTGTGGGACGGACTGTCCGAGTTTGTCGCGCACGTTCTCGGGAAGCCGTGCGAGCAGCGGAGTGTCGAAGATTCCGGGTGCGATCGTGGCGACCCGGATCTGGTGGGTCGCGAGGTCCCGCGCGGCGACGATCGTCATGCCGACGACACCCGCCTTCGACGAAGCGTAGGGAATCTGCCCGACCTGACCCTCCCAGGCCGCGACCGATGCCGTCATCACGATCGCGCCGCGGTCGCCGTCGAGGGGTTCGTTGCTCACCATCCGGGCGGCACTGAGCCGCAGCACGTTATACGAGCCGATGAGATTGGTCTGGATGACTCCCGCATAGTTCCCGAGCGGGTTGGGTCGGCCTTCCTTGTCCAGGATGCGCATCGTATGACTACGTCCGGCGCAGTGCACCACCGCACGCAACGGGCCATGGGACTGCGCGGTGTCGAGCGCGGCCGACACCGTTTCCTCGTCGGTGACGTCGGCGGGTGCGAAGCTGGCCGCGCCACCGAAGCTCGCGGCCACCGCCTCACCGGCGGACGTGGGTAAGTCCAGGATGGTCACGTGCGCTCCCCGTTTGGCCAGTGCGCGCGCACTGGCCAAACCGAGGCCCGACGCGCCTCCGGTGACCAGCGCGGATGTCCCGTCAAGATTCATGAGATTCTCCTTCGTCTCGAAGCCCGGTCGACCCTGTTCGACAGAGTCAGAGACTTAACGTAGATAATATAAGCATCATTAAGACCGGTAGTCGAGACCCTGTTTGGTTACGAGGCAGTTCGGGCCGGCCGCGCGACCTACAAGCGTGCGAGGGGAATCGGTTTCCGAGAAGCTCTTCTCAACCACGATTAAATATGTCTATGATAACACCACATACTGTTTCAGGTGCATGACGTGTGCCGAACTGGCGAGGAGAAGTGACGTGGGCGAGACCCTGCTCGAGCGGGAGAAGGACCATCCCCAGGAAGTTGTCGCCGAACGCGACGGACGACGGATCATCATCATGGACTCCGCCCGCTGGGTCGACGGGCGGAACACCGACCGTGACGTCGTCCTGCCGGCGTCGTACATCGGCGTCCTTCCCGCACGCATGTGTGCCATCCACCGCCCCCGCGGCGTCATCGGGCACGACGCCTGCGTCGGCAAGGACGGGGCCGGGATCGCCGGACTCTGGTACCTGGAGGCACTGGGCATCCCCGCCGCCACCGCGGACGGCATGACCGTGGAAATGGGCAACGGACGCGACCTCTACGACAACGGCCTGATCTCCCATGTGAACTACCACGCCGAAAGCCTGGGCGTGGCAGTCGGGATGCCCGTTCGCGAAGCGGCCGAGCTCCTGCGCGACAAAGAGCTGACCGACACCACCGTCGGGAACAAGATCCGGCGCGAGATCGTCGAGGAGCTCGCGGACGGCCGCCGGATCGTCGTCACCGACTCCATCGTGTGGGCGCTGCCGGAGGACGCCGGCCGCAGCGTCATGGTGACCGCGGGCCACACAGGCCGCAGTGGCGCCAAGTTCTTGCTCGAGGCCGACCCATGGGCCTTCATCTGCCACGACGGAGGCATGTCGAAGAACGACTCCGGCATCGTCGGACTGCGCACCGCCGAGGACGCCGGACTGGCCGGCGCCTGCATCGACGGGCGCACGGCGCCGATCGGCGACGCCTTCCGCGGCTACCACGAAGGGCTGATCAGCGCCTGCAACGGCCACGCCCGCGACCGCGGCGTCACCATCGGCATGCCCGTCGCGGAAGCCGCGCACCTCCTGCTCGTCGGCGGCAGCTGATGGACATGCAACTCGAGCGGCCACTGCCCACCCCGAGCGAATTGACGGCGCCGTTCTGGGCAGCAGCCCGCGAGCATCGCCTGATCCGTCCCGTCTGCGACGACTGCTCCCGCAGCTTCTTCACACCCCAGTTGATCTGCCCCCACTGCCTCGGCGAAAAGTGGAGCTACCAGACCAGCACCGGCCGCGGAAGCGTCTACAGCAGCACCATCGTTCACCGCCCGCCGTCCCCGGCCCTCCCAGCACCCTACGAGCTCGCGATTGTCGACATGGACGAGGGCTGGCAGTTGCTCACGAACATCGTCACCACGCGGAACGAACCGACGCCGATCGGTGCACGCGTCGAGGTGACCTGGACCGAGATCGACGAGAACTGGACCTTCCCCGCCTTCCACACCACCGACACAGAGGACCTGCGATGAATATCGGACTCGCCTTCAGTAGAAACGCCCGCCGGGACCCACAGGCCCTCGCATGTTTCGCAGGCACCCGAGCACGCACCTGGGCGCAGGTCAACGATCGGGCCTGCCGCCTGGCGAATCTGCTCATCGACCGGTACGGGGTGGCCCGCGGTGACCGCGTCGCGGTGCTGGTCGCCAACCGCATGGAGGTGGTCGAACTCGTCGGTGGCTGCGCCAAGGCGGGCGCCGTCTACGTCGGTCTGAATTTTCGGCTGGGTGAGCCGGAGTACGCCGACATCTTCACCAACTGCACCCCGAAAGTCATTCTCGCCGACGCGGAGTTGGCCCCGATGGCGCGGCGGCTCACCGACGGCACCTCCGTCGTCGTGCTCGATATCGACGATCCGAGCCAGTACGACGAGCAGCTGAGCGCCTCGTCCGCCGCCGCACCACTCATCGAGCGGCAGGTGGGCCCCGGCGACGACTTCTGCATCGTCTACTCGAGCGGCACGACCGGTCGACCGAAGGGCATCCTCTTCAGCGTCGGCGCCACCCTGCAGCATGCCGCAGTGGCGGTAACCGAATACGAGCTGTCCGCGCAGACGCGGTGGATGATCGCCATTCCCCACAACTCCAGCATGCAGATCACCCTCGCTCCGCTCGCCCTCCTCGGCGGTGCGATCGGATTCGCGGACTCGCGGGGCTTCAAGCCCGCGCGGTTCGTCGACGACGTGCGAGCGAACGCGGTCACCCACACCTTCCTGGTGCCGACCATGCTGATTCGACTGCTCGAATCCGAGATCGACCGTGACGCGATCCCGACCCTACGGACGATCGGGTACGGATCCGCCCCCATCGCGCCGGACCGCGTCGCGGCCCTCGTCGAGCGGTTCGGCCCGATTTTCGTGCAGTTGTACGGCATGGCGGAAGTCGCCTCGATCGGCACCATGCTCCGCAAGAGCGACCACGCCGCTGCCGCGGCCGGTCGCCCGGAATTGTTCACCACCTGCGGAAAAGAGTCGATGGCGGTGATGGTGCGCCTGGTCGACGAGACCGGTGCTGACGTCCCCCCGGGCGAGCGCGGCGAGATCGTGTTCGGCACGCCGTACACCATGGTCGGCTACTACCGCGAACCCGAGCGGACCTCGGAGGTGCTCGTCGACGGATGGATGCATTCCGGTGACATCGGGCAGTGGACATCCGACGGTTATCTGAAGATCGTGGGCAGGAAGAAGGACCTCATCATCCGTGGTGGATTCAATATCGCGCCCACCGAGATCGAGAACGTGCTGACCCTGCACGAACAGGTGCGTGAGGCCGCCGTCGTCGGCCTCGACGATCCCGAATGGGGTGAGGCGATCGCCGCGGTCGTCGTCGCGAGTGGGGCGCAGGCACCGTCGGCGGACGAACTCATGCAGTGGTGCCGACAGCAGGGGCTCCCGAGCATCAAAGTTCCCGAACGGATCGAAGTGTGGCAGGATCTGCCGCGCAATGCGGTCGGCAAGATCACGAAAGCCCAAGTGCGAGAGAAGTTGGCTTCCCCGGCCGGTGTTGCATGACCACCGGCCATCCGTTCCACGACATCGCGGTCGTCGGCGTGGGAATGACCCAGCAGGCTCGGCGACTCGAGATGAACTCGCTGACCGCCAGTGTGCACGCCGCCAAGGCGGCCCTCGCGGACGCCGGGATAGACCGCACCGAGGTCGACGGCATCTGTGCCCGCTGGCCAGGACCCGGCGGCACAGTCTTCCAACCCGGATCGGCGGACTGGGCGGGACTGCTGGGAATCCCGGTGCGCTGGATCGGTGACACCTACCCGCAGGGCGTGCCTGCAGTCCTCGACGCCGCCGCGGCGATTGCGACGGGCCAATGCCACACCGTGCTGATCACCGGCGGACAGGCGGGGGTGATGACCGCCGAAGCCGGCCGTGTCGCCTCCTACACGCGTCCGGCGAACGAGTTCGTCGAGCCCTTCGGCTCGTTCACCACCGCACAGTTCGCGCTTGTGGCGCAGCGCTACCTGCACGAGTATCCGCATGCCCGGGAGGCGATGGCCGAAGTCGCCGCAACCATCCGCAACACCGGATCGGCCAATCCCGATGCCGTGATGGCCGGTCGCGGCCCGTACACCGCCGAGGACGTCCTCGCCGCCCCGAAGCTGGTGGATCCGTTCACCCGGCTGGAGGTATGCCTGGCCAACGAAGGCGCGGCCGCCCTGGTCGTGACCACGCTCGAGCGGGCCCGGGATTTGCCGTCGACGCCGGTGCGGATCCTCGGCGGCGGCGCCGAATGGATGCGCCAACAATATGTAGACCCACCCCGCTACGACGACGTGTGGATGATCGGCGCCGACGCCTCCCGCCGCGCCTACACCACCGCCGGCATCGAACCCCACGACCTCGACTTCGTCCAGTTGTACGACGTCAACTCCGCCGAGGTGCTCCGGCAGTACGAAGCCCTCGGCTTCTGCAAACAGGGCGAGGGCGGACCGTTCGCCCTCGACACCGGAATCGGCATCGACGGGGGACTGCCCACCTGCACCGACGGCGGCGTTCTGTCCTTCAGTCACATCGGCTGGGGCGCACCGACATTGAAGATCATCGAGGCCGTCCGGCAAATCCGCGGAGACGGCTGCAACAGGCAGGTACCCGGCGCACGAACCGGGTTGGTCGCCGGAGCCGGATCCGGCGCCCAGTACTACAACGTCCTCGTCCTCGGTGCCGCGGACTGACCGAAGACCGCGCGGACCGCCCCGTCGAGGTCGCCAGCCACGCCAGACCGAAGGAATCATCATGGCAGATATCGAATACGAGGTGGCAGATCACGTCGCCACCATCCGGCTCAACCGTCCACGGCGGAAGAACGCCTTCACCTTGGAGATGATCGACACCTGGGCGAACGCGCTGACCGAAGCCGAAGACGACCCGAATATCCGCGTCGTCGTCCTGACCGGGGCGGGCGGATCGTTCTGCTCCGGTGTCGATCTCGCGGTGCTCGACAGCATCGAACCGACACCCCTCGGCGCAAAGAACCTCCTGACCAAGCACGTGCACAAGGTTGCCCACGCGGCGGAGGCGCTCAGCAAGCCCTACCTGGCCGCGGTCTCCGGGGACGCGTTCGGTGCCGGGATGGACATGGCCCTGCTCGCCGATATCCGGCTGGCCTCCGAGTCGGCGAGGTTCTCCCAGGCATACATCCGGGTGGGTCTCGTTCCCGGCGACGGGGGATGCTACCTACTACCCCGGATCGTCGGCACCGCCACGGCCCTGCAGCTGATGTGGACCGGGAAGGTCGTCGCCGCACAGGAAGCGTTGTCCCTCGGACTGGTCAGCTCCGTCCACCCAGACGACCAGTTGGATGAGGCTATACTCGCGTTGGCCACCGAGATAGCCCATCAGCCTCCGGTGGCGGTGCAGATGATCAAGCGCAGCGCGAAGCTGGGCGAGAAGCACGACCTGAGAACGGCTCTCGACCTCATCTCCTCACACCATGCCGTCGTCATATCGACCGAGGATTCCCGCGAAGCCCGGCGCGCCCTAGCCGAGAAGCGGCCGGCGTACTTCGTCGGAAGCTGACGACTTCGCGCCGAAAGTGTTCGAGGAGCCGCGGCGGTGTTCGGATGCGGAGGCGTCGGGACACGCGGGCGGGCAGAGCGCGATGCTCTGCCGGTTCCCGTATGTGTCCGGCGGTATCGCAGCTGACCCGAAGGTTCCGGCTGCAAGGGTTGACAACCCGGCCATCACAAGTAAATATAATTATATTAGATGTAGTTACGTGGATCACAGTCGGTCCGTCGGAAACACCGAAGACCCCTGAGCGCGGAACCCAACAGGAGGTTGGACATTGTCCGTCCAAGGCAGTCGTACTCACTCGAGTGCGGCTCGAACCGAGTCCCGCAAGAAACGCAAGGCACTGATCGCCGGATCGGTCGGTAACACCGTCGAATGGATCGACTGGGCGCTCTACAGTGCGCTCGCGCCGGTGTTTGCCACCCAGTTCTTCCCGCCTGCCGCACCTGGGGCGGGCCTGCTCGCGACGCTTGCCGTCTTCGCGGTCGGTTTCGTCATGCGCCCGGTCGGTGGTGCTGTCATCGGCGTCTTCACCGATCGCTACGGTCGCAAGAAGGGCCTGACGCTGACCATCGTGATGATGGCCGGCTGCGCCTTCGTGATCGCGCTGTGCCCGACCTACGAGCAGATCGGCGTGGCCGCACCGATCGTGCTTCTGCTGGCACGCCTGGTCCAGGGATTCTCTGCCGGAGGTGAATTCGGATCGTCCTCCGCACTACTCGTCGAATCCGCCACCGGGATGCGCCGCGCCTTCGCGGGGTCGTGGCAGCAGGTTTCGGCAGGACTCGGTGTGCTGATCGCTGCCGTGCTAGCCCTGGTGTTGACGTCCGCGCTGGAACCGGACGTCATGTCGTCCTGGGGTTGGCGGGCAGCCTTCATCGCGGGCGGACTCCTCGGCATGGTAGGTCTGTGGCTGCGTATCGGACTCGATGAGACCGACAGCTTCCGCACCGCGCAAGAAGAGGGCCGCATTCCGCGAAATCCCCTGACCGAAGTGTTCCGCAAGCACCCGGGTGCCGCGCTCCGCGTGATCGGGATGGCGGCCGCCGGCGTGCTGATCTACTACATCTGGATCAACTACATGCCGGGCTACGTCAGCGCGGTGATCGGCACAATGACACTGCAGACCGCACTGGTGGCGAACACGATCGCGTTGGCCTACTTCCTGTGCCTACTTCCCTTCGTCGGCATCATCGCCGACCGCATCGGGCGCAAACCGGTGATGTTGACCTTCGCAGTCGGCTTCCTGGTATTTGCATATCCGGCGTTCCGTCTGCTCGAGACCGGCGGCTTCTGGACACTGTTCGCCGTGGAGATCGTGGGCGTCACGCTGTTGGCCGGCTACGCCGGACTTATCGCGACGGTCATGGCCGAACAGTTCCCCGCCGAAGTGCGCACCACCGGAATCGGTTTTCCCTACGCCATCGCGGTGGCCGTGTTCGGCGGAACAGCCCCCTACACCACCACATGGTTGGCCACCAACGGTCTGCAGGACTGGGTATGGCTCTATGTCGCCGCGGCGGCACTGGTGGGCGTAATCGTGTACGCGCGGATGCCGGAAACCCGGGACCGCGTCCTGACATAGACCGAGGCCGCCCGGCAACTGGTCCGGGCAGTCCCCGCCGCACAGCACTGATCGGGCAGCTGCACGAGCACGACCCTTACCAGAGTGAGTTTTTCAGGACATGGGGAGCCGTCCCCACGTGTGAACGTGCCTGTAGACCGTGTCCGAAAGCCTTCCTTTTTCAGCGCGTCTCAGGTGGATGAAGTGGCGCGCGGGACATAATGTGACGTGTGGTAGATGAGTTGTCTCTGCGGTTGGTGGCGGATGCCTTGTGGGAGATCGCAATCGCCGAGACAGTGATCCCGCGAATCGGTGCGCCCCCGCAGGGCGGGGGCAGTGCACCGGTGGGTGATCGAGCGGTGTTCACCGCGAGCCGCCCTAACCCGACACAGATCAGCACACCCCCGACGCGGGCGGGGTGGGTGGTGCCGGACTGTGTGTTTCGCACCCCGAGGCCGCGGACCGCACACCGGAGCCCGCGGTCGACCGTCGGTGACACCCGGCCACGGCTGCGCGATGTCGGGAGCAGCCCTGGATCGGGCGGCGCTCGCGCCATTGCGCGGCAATATCTCGAGACTGTCGAGGGTCTCGCACGCCAATTTCAGCCACCGGACGAGATGGCGTTCGGCGTCCGTCCCGGCTGATTCTCCTCTGCGAGGACGTTCACGGGCGACCAGGCTGTCAGGTCACGGCGGATCCGCCACCGCAGTTCAGCTTGATCGACAATGCAGGGCCTCCCGGTGGCCCGATCGTGGTCGGCGCCCGCCGAGTCGCCGGGGGCGGTGCGACGCCGCCGGGTATCCCTGCGCGGTATGGCCCCGAACATCTCGGGCCATTGGTGATAATCGAGGGCGCGGGCATCGGTGCAGGCGTCGCACAGTTCGGTGAGCGCGGGCAACGACGGCCGCCGGTGGGTGGCGAGTTGGGCGAGCATGTCGGCGCCGAGGTCTTCGGCGCGCGCGAAGACCTCCAGCCCATACCGGTAGCGCATGACCGCCGCGTTCTCCCAGTGACCGGCGAGTGTGCGCTCGCGGCGGGGGAGCCCAGCGACAGCCGCGAAAAATCGTTTCTCAGCTACGAGTGCTCTGTTCCGCAACTCGGTGGCTGCGGCATCGCAGCGGTCGGGGGTGATGCCCTGCAGCGGAATCAGCGCTTCCCGGAACTCGTACGCAGCGTAGGCGAGGTTTTCGAGATCGACGGGGTGGGCGCGCGTGCGTCGCATGAGTCCAAGCGCCATGGCGGGAAGCTTAACCGGACGGTAGGGCGGCGATTGTGCTGCCGGTCGGCCGCGACCGAGCTTGCCGGACGGGTGAGAACTCGCACCAGCGGCACCGGGCCGACATCAGTGCTGGTGGTGTCGTATCCGCCCCAGAATTCACCTTTGACCTGCAGAAATGACACGTCCCCTGCCCTAGGCTTCGGTGCGCTGGTAGTCTTGTCGCCGCGCTCCCANNNNGCAATGAGCTTGTGGCACAACTGTATCCAAGTGCCGCGGCCCCCCCCGGGTGGATCAACCGTCTCGATTCCGCCCCAGGGCGTCGTCCTCGATTTTGTGGGGCAGCGGCGACCAGGTGTCTCTGGCAGGGGATCGGATCGAGACGGAT
>NZ_LTCZ01000113.1:0-26170 GCF_001583455.1 Rhodococcus sp. LB1
CCGTGAATAAGGTAACGGGGAGATCAGACCAGCAGTTCGGCGATCTGAATGGTGTTGAGGGCAGCACCCTTACGCAGGTTGTCGCCCGAGACGAACAGTGCCAGCCCGCGGCCCTCCGGCACGCCCGGATCCTGCCGGATGCGCCCGACCAGCGACGGGTCGCTGCCAGCGGCCTGGAGCGGGGTGGGGACGTCCACGAGCTGCACCCCGGGAGCCTTCGACAGGATCTCCTGGGCGCGCTCCACCGACAGCGGACGCTCGAATTCAGCGTTGATCGACAGCGAGTGACCCGTGATCACGGGGACGCGGACACACGTGCCCGACACCAGCAGGTCGGGCAGGCCGAGGATCTTGCGGCTCTCGTTGCGGAGCTTCTGGTCCTCGTCCGTCTCACCGCTGCCGTCGTCGACGATCGAGCCGGCCAGCGGCAGAACGTTGAACGCGATGGGTGCGACGTACTTGTTCGGGGCCGGGAAGTCGACGGCGCTGCCGTCGTGCACCAGCTTCTCCGCATCGTCGATGACGGCGCGGGCCTGGCCCACGAGCTCCTCGACACCGGCGATGCCACTGCCCGACACGGCCTGGTAGCTCGACACGATGAGACGCTGCAGACCGGCCTCGTCGTGCAGAACCTTCAGCACCGGCATCGCGGCCATCGTGGTGCAGTTGGGGTTGGCGATGATGCCCTTCGGCGGGTTCTTCGCCTGCTCCGGATTGACCTCGCTGACGACCAGCGGGACGTCGGGGTCCTTGCGGAACGCCGACGAGTTGTCGACGACCGTGGCGCCGGCCGCGGCGAACCGCGGGGCCTGCTCACGAGAGAGCGTCGCACCCGCCGAGAACAGGGCGATGTCGATGCCCTTCAGGTCCTCGTCGGACGTCGCGGACGCGTCCTCGACGACGATCTCCTCGCCGCGGAACGGCAGCTTCTTGCCCGCCGACCGCGCGGAGGCGAAGAACCGCACCTTGTCCGCGGGGAAGTTCCGTTCCTCGAGGAGGGTGCGCATGACGATGCCGACCTGCCCGGTCGCACCGACGACAGCGATGGTGGTCATGATCTACCGTCCCGTTCCTGCGTGCACGACGGCTTCTTCGTCGCCGCCGAGCTCGAATGCATCGTGGATAGCCTTCACGGCCTTGTCCAGCTCCACGTCCTTGACGAGCACCGAGATGCGGATCTCGGACGTGGAGATGAGGTCGATGTTGACACCGGCCTTCGCGAGAGCCTCACAGAACGTCGCGGTGACGCCGGGGTGGCTCTTCATGCCGGCGCCGACCAGCGACACCTTGCCGATGTGGTCGTCGAACAGCACCTGAGTGAAGCCGATCTCGCCCTGCAGCTTGGTCAGCTTCTCGACGGCGCGCGGGCCGTCGGCGGTGGGCAGCGTGAACGTGATGTCGGTCTTGCCGGTTTCGACCTTCGAGATGTTCTGCAACACCATGTCGATGTTGATCTCCGCCTCGGCCACCGCGCGGAAGACCTGCGCGGCGTAACCCGGGGTGTCGGGCAGGCCGACGACGGTGATCTTGGACTCGCCGCGATCGTGCGCGACTCCGGTGATGATTGCCTCTTCCACGGGGATGTCCTCCATCGATCCGGACACGATGGTGCCCGGCTTGGTCGTGTATGACGAACGGACGTGCACAGGCACGTTGTATCGGCGGGCGTACTCGACGCAGCGGAGCATGAGCACCTTCGCGCCGCACGCCGCGAGCTCGAGCATCTCCTCGAACGACACCGTCTCGAGACGCTGCGCGTCGGGAACGATTCGCGGGTCGGCGGTGAAGATGCCGTCGACGTCGGTGTAGATCTCGCAGACGTCGGCCTCGAGGGCTGCTGCGAGGGCCACCGCGGTGGTGTCCGAACCGCCGCGCCCGAGGGTCGTCACGTCCTTGCTGTCCTGGCTGACGCCCTGGAATCCGGCGACGAGGACGATCGAGCCCTCGTCGAGCGCATCCCGGACGCGGCCCGGTGTGACGTCGATGATCTTGGCGTTGCCGTGAGCACCGGTGGTGATGACGCCCGCCTGGGAGCCCGTGAACGAACGGGCCTCCGCACCGAGCGAATGGATTGCCATTGCGACGAGAGAATTGGAAATGCGCTCACCGGAGGTCAGCAGCATGTCCATTTCGCGGGCGGGTGGGGCTGGGCACACCTGCTGAGCCAGATCGAGCAGCTCATCAGTGGTGTCCCCCATCGCTGAAACCACGACGACGACATCGTTGCCGGCCTTCTTGGTCTCGACGATCCGTTCAGCCACTCGTCGGATTCTCTCGGCGGTTGCCACCGAGGATCCGCCGTACTTCTGGACGACGAGAGCCACGCGTTTCTACCTCCAGGTCGATGAATCTGTACTGGTCCAGCTGTCGAGCTTACCGGCGGAGTCCAATCTGATCCCGGGTGAGTCCGTTCGGCCGCCTATCCGAACGCCGTGTTCGCGGCGTCCGCGACCCTCGCCACGGCCGCGCAGTTCGGCCCGTGAACAGTGACGACTGCGCCCGCGTGACCGAGCCTGCGGGTGAACTCGTCGACGCCCGCCCCGGGCCGTGTGATGTCGATCGGCTCGCCCATCGGGCTCGTCCACCGGCATCGGTCGCCGACCTTCTCCGGCTCGGCGGGAACGGGTGGTCGGTTTTCCTTGACCGGCGACATCGTGAACGACACGGTCACCTCACTCCCGGGCACCCGATTCGGGTTCGGAAACAGGACACAGTGGAACGGCGAGGGCGGCGACTGCGGATCGACGACGCGTCCGCCGGCCGTGGTTCCCAGCACGTCGAGGACTTCGCACGGGTCGTGGACCGCGAGCGCCACCTGATGCGGGGACGTTGGGTCGCGGGCGGGCAGTACCGACCGCATGCTGTCGATCGCCGAGTCCAGCACCGCGTCGGCCAGCGGGCAGGCGTCCTCACCGGCGACGGTTCCGGCGCGGACGGTCGCGAGCTGCGGTGTCACCTGCTCCTGGAGTGGTCCGAGGTTCAGCCGGAAGGCGCGCTCGCACGTCCCGCGGGCCAGGTCGGCACCCGTGCCGCGGTAGACGGTCACTCCGTCGATCGTCTCCGGCCCGGTCAGCGCCGTATCGGACAGCATCGACGGCAGCAGCGACAACTCCACGTATGTGGTCGCGCCGCCGGGCCGGACCATCAGCACCGAACACACCGGCAACTGCACGGCGGACCCCAACTGCAGGACGGTCCCGGACTGCCGCACGACCGCCTCGTCGAGAAGCCCGCACGGATCGGCGGCGCGCAGGGCGTCCTCGACGGCGACGTGACGTTGCTGCACTGGACTCAGTTCGTCCAGCGGAGACGCCCCCGCCGTCCCCGACACGCTGTGCGCGCACCCGGACGTGATGACGGCGCACAGGAGCGCCGCGGCGACTTTCTTCACTCGATCCCCCCTCGAATCGGCGCGAACACTACCGCCGACTCGGGATCATTGGGGAGAGGAAGGCCCCACCTCACGCCGTTCAGATCAACGCGAACAACCCCCGCAGCGCGAAGAGCGTGCCGAAACCGAAGAAGACGCCGACGCCGAGCGCCTTGTTGTGCCGCACCATCCAGGCCTTGGCGGCGCTCAGTCCTCGTTGTGCGCGCGTGCCCAGGATCGTGAAGATCCCGATCGGGATGATGAAGTCGAGCATCGAGGAGATCAGCAGCAGGACCGTTCCGAGGAGCGCACCCCCGACGCCGACGTGCGAACTCGAGATGATGGTCATCCCGGACAACAGGATGAAGATGTTGGGGTTGATCGTGCCGAGGGTCAGTCCGGCGATGAACGCGGTGCGCGGTGTGGCGGATTCGAGCGCCGACATCCACTTCGGTGCGGTGCCCGCGGGCTTCGGCCTCTGCGCGAACAGGATCACGCCGACGACGAGAAACAGAACGCCCACGATCAGCCCCACCCAGTTGCTCACCGTCTTCGACGTCGCCGACGGGTCTCCGGCGCCGCCGAGCAGCGCGGCGACAGCGATCTGCGAATACACCAGCAGGAACGCCGAACCGAACGCGAGGGCGTTGCGGACCGCGTTCGCCGACTCCAGCAGCAGCACGCAGCCGACGACGGCGGCCGGTGTGATGACCAGACCGATCATCTCCGGAACGAGGAGCCAGATCAGATCGCCCATCGATTCACCCCCGTCAGCCGACCTTGACGATCGGCGGAAGCTCGAAGGTCCCGTCGAACGCCTCCGGTTTCGGGCTGTACATCCGGAGCAGCGGCCGGAACCCGACTGCCGGTGTCGGCAACCAGTTGGCGCGAGCGACCGGATCCGCCGGAGCGGAGGCGCTGAACGTGATCGTCAGTGAGCCGTCGTCCGCGTACACCAGTCCCGGCGTCCGATCACCGACCGAGTAGCGATCGAGGGCATTGTCGACGAGGAAGAACTCGGGCAGGTCGTACATGGTGATCGACCAGAACGCGTCGACCGGCGGGGTCGGCGCGAATGTGAGTGTGTAGGTGTGTTCGCCGGAGAGTTCGTTGCCTTCGCTGTCGTGGTAGATCGGCGCGTACGCGGCCTCGTAGCCGTGGTTTCCCCACAGTCCCGCCATCGCGGCTCCGGCCCGCATGCCCAGCGCCTTCGACCGGTCCTCGATCCGCCACTCGGGTGAGTCGAGCGTGCCGACCTCGAAGAAGTCGTCGTTGTAGTCGAAGGCGTGGTACATCAGCTGCCAGCCGTTGACCACCTCTCCGCCGGCCCCCGATTTCAGTGCGGCGACGAGCGATTGGTGCCCAGCCTCGGCTCCCGCTTCGAGCACGGACGCGAGGTCGGGCGGCGCCTCGAGGTACGGCGACGGCCCGGTCTCGAGCAACCCCAGTGGGGCGAATGCCTGTTGCGCGACGAGGTCCTGCGCGGCGGGTGGGTACGCCTGCGAGTACACGCGCAGCTTCTCCCAGAACTGAAGTTCCTCGGGGACGTTCGGGTCGGGTACCGGCAGACCCTCCGCCGGTTCCTGGTCGCCGACGGGCTCCAGGGTGAGGGCCGACTGCAGTTCCTTCACCCGCTCCAGGTCGTCCTCGCCGTCGCACGCCCAACGACCGACGATGGTGCCCACCGCGGTCGGGAACGCGATCCGTGTCGCCCCGTCGGGGACCTCGCCGGACCAGCCGGGGCCGGTCAGCAGAAATCGACCGGCCGCGGTTCCCGTGGCGCGTTTGCCGACGTACGCGAAATTGTCGGTCCACGCGTCGACGAACTGCAGCACGTAGTACGCGCCACCGGTGTCGGGCACCCTCAGCAACTGCGGTCCGCGACCGAGGTCGATCTGGGCGATCGAATAGATGGTGTCGTTGTTGACCGAGACGAAGGTGTCGCGCGGCCCCGCGAGTGTGCGGGCGTGACTGAACGTGTTGAAGGGTCCCGCATCGAGGCTCCCCAGCCCCTCCGACACGAAGCGGTTCACCTGGTCGAGGTCGAAGACCAGCGGGAAACCGTACACCCACGCCTTGGCGGCGAGTTCCTGCAATTGTTCACTCACGACGCTCTCCTGTCCCGCGGTCTCCGGTCCATGCGACCACGACGAGACAGGCCGGGGCTTCACCCGAAGAGTGTGAGCCGGAATTCTTCTTCCCGTCCTAGCGTCTGCTGAGACTGCTTTGTCCAGCGAAAGGACGTACGACATGCCTGAGGAGCTTCCCGGGTCGATCCTCCCCGTCCCCGATCAGCAGTACCAGGGACCGATCTACTTCGACGCCAAACACGCCACCGAGAAACTCCCCCCGATCACCGCGAAACGCCCCCCGGCCGGTGCCCCGAACGTGCTGCTGGTCCTTCTCGACGACGTCGGCTTCGGTGCCTCGAGCGCCTTCGGCGGTCCCGTGAACACCCCCACCGCCGAACGACTCGCGGGTGGCGGACTGAAATACACGCGCTTCCACACCACCTCGCTGTGCTCACCGACCCGGGCGGCGATGCTGACCGGCCGGAACCATCACGCGGTCGGGATGGGGCACATCACCGAGACCGCCACGCCGGCACCCGGATACCGGTCGACGCGTCCGAACTCGTGCACACCGCTGGCCGAGATTCTCCGTCAGAGTGGCTACAACACAGCACAGTTCGGGAAATGTCACGAGGTCCCGGTGTGGGAATCGGGGCCGACGGGACCGTTCGACCACTGGCCCGCGTTCAGCGGCTTCGAGCGTTTCTACGGATTCATCGGCGGAGAGACCAACCAGTGGACGCCCGCACTGGTGGACGGGGTCACCGCCGTCGATCCGCCCGACGACCCCGACTACCACCTGATGCCGGACCTCGCCGACAAGGCCATCGACTACGTCCGGCAGCAGAAAGCGCTGACCCCCGACAAGCCGTTCTTCACGTACTTCGCTCCCGGCGCGACCCACACACCACACCACGTCCCCAAGGACTGGATCGCGAAGTACAAGGGCCGGTTCGATCAGGGCTGGGATGCCGTGCGCGACGAAACGTTCGCACGGCAGTTGCAACTCGGCGTGATCGGACCCGATTCCGATCTGACCGCGCGCCCCGACGGCATCATGGCGTGGGACGACGTCCCCGAGGAACGCAAACCGATTCTCCGGCACCAGATGGAGGTCTACGCGGCCTTCCTGGAATACGCGGATTTCCACGTCGGACGCGTCGTCGACGCCATCGAGGAGATCGGCGAACTGGACAACACGCTGATCCTCTACATCATCGGCGACAACGGCGCCTCCGCCGAGGGTGGCCTCGAGGGCACGTACATGATCACCACCGCTTCCAACGGTGGCGGCGAATACGAGACCGTCGAGTTCTGGAACGAGAACCTCGACAAGATCGGCGGCCCCGAGGCGTACAACCACTACGCCGTCGGCTGGGCGCACGCCATGTGCACGCCGTATCAATGGACGAAGCAGGTCGCCTCCCACTACGGCGGCACCCGCAACGGCACGATCATGCACTGGCCCGGCGGAATCGAGGCCAGAGGCGAGATCCGGCACCAGTGGCATCACGTCATCGACGTCGCCCCGACCATCCTCGAACTGGCGGGTCTGGCGCAGCCGCACACCGTCAACGGTGTCACCCAGGTGCCGATGCACGGCACGTCGTTCGCCTACACGTTCAACGACGAGAACGCCGACGAGCGGCACCGCACACAGTATTTCGAGCTGATGGGCAATCGCGGTGTCTACCACGACGGCTGGACCGCCGTCACCAAACACCGCACTCCCTGGGACGTGGTCGCGCAGGCCCCCGACTTCTCACTGGACGTGTGGGAGTTGTACGACACCACCAAGGACTGGACGCAGGCACACGACATCGCAGCCGACAATCCGGAGAAGCTGGCGGAGTTGCAGCAGCTCTTCCTGATCGAGGCGGTGCGGCACAACGTGCTTCCGCTCGACGACCGCGCCGCCGAACGCATGAATCCGGCGATCGCCGGGCGTCCGACTCTCGTTCAGGGCGACAAGCTCCGACTCTTCCCCGGCATGACCAGGCTCGGGGAGAATGTCGCCATCAACGTCAAGAATCGCAGCTATGCGGTAACGGCGCAGATACAGGTCCCGGAGTCGGGAGCCGAGGGTGTGATCGTCGCCCAGGGAGGTCGCACCGGCGGATGGGCCCTGCTCACCGACGGCGGAAAGCTGGCGTACCACTACAACTACTGCGGCCTCCGGCGCACCACCGTCACGTCGTCCACCACGCTGTCGCCGGGCGAGCACCAGGTGCGCGTCGAATTCGCCTACGACGGCGGCGGGATCGGCAAGGGCGGCACCGCCACCCTGTACATCGACGGCGACGAGGCGGGCAAGGATCACGTCGAACGGACCCACCCGCTGTACTTCTCGTTCGACGAAGGGCTCGACGTCGGAGTCGATACCGGCATGCCGGTGTTCGAGGGTTACAAGACGGCACGCGGACGGTTCACCGGGACGATCGACTGGGCCGACATCGAACTGGGCGACGACGACCACAACCATCTGATCGACCCCGAGGACGCCCTCGCAGCGGCGTTGCGCCACCAGTAGGCGGCTCCGCTGCCCGTGCGTGGTTGACGAGTCCAGAGACTCGTCAACCACTCACGGGCGCGAAGCGCCTACGGCGTCGTCGACGGTGTCGAAGATCTTCCCCCTCGACACGTACTCGCGACCGAGGTCGGTCCGAAGCACCGTTTCCCGATTGGCGCGGGGCAGTTCCGCGAAGAACACCGTGACACCGGCGTCCGTGAGTTCGCGGTGAAGGTCGAGGAAGCTCCGCATCACCGTCAGCGTCACCTTCTGCAGTCGCGAACAGTCGAGGACCAGCGTGCTCGGCACGGACGACCGATCCCCGTCCTCGACGACACCCGCCCGGACCCGGATCGCCGACATGTTGGCCCGCACGTTGGCGGTGTAGAGACCGGCGTTGAGGCGGAGGACCAGCGGGTCGGCGGGGACGGTCGGTGCGTCCTCCTCCCCCGCCCGCCACTGACCGTGCGCATCCTTCTGCAACTGGACGATGTGCGGTCGGTTCAGTTCGCGCAGCACCAGATACAGCGTGAACAACACACCGACACCCACCGCGGGCAGCAGTCCGGCGACGAGCCCGATGAGCGCCGTCACCAGCGCCACCCAGAATTCGGTGCGATCGACCCTCCAGAAGCGCGCGAAGGAACCGAAGTCGAGCAACCCCAGCGTCGCGACCACCACCATCGCGCCGAGGGTGGCCTGCGGCAGATCGCTGAGCACCGGCGCGAGGAACAATGCGACGAGCACTGCGAGAGCGGCGGTGACGAGTCCGGCCAGCTGGGTCCGCGCGCCCGCCCGCAGCGCGACCGCCGTCTGGGAGAATCCACCCGCCGGCGGCAGGGTGTGGAAGAAGGCACCGGCGACCGACGCGGCCCCGGTGGCGAGGAGTTCGCGGTCGCTGTCGATCGGGGGTTCGGTTTCCCGGCGCACACCTCGACCGACGGACACCGTCTCCAGGAAGGCCATGATCGCGATCGCCAGTGCGCCCGGCAGCAGCGCGCCGATGTCCGACATCGGCGGCAGTCCGGGAATCGGAATGCCGCGTGGCACTTCGGCGATCAGCGCGACCCCACGACTGTCGATGTTCGCGAGGACGACGAGGAGGATCCCGGCGACCGCGACGATCAGTGGTCCCGGCACGCGCGGAACGAATTTCGCCATCGCGTACAGCGCCGCGATCGATCCCGCCGCCAGCAGCACGGTCGCGGTGTTCGCGTCACCGATCTGGCGGAGCGCCGACCACAGCACGCGGAAGAATCCGGTGGCGTCGGGGTCGGCGGGCACCCCGAGTAGTTTCGGCAACTGGCTCGCGGCGACGGTCAGCCCGACCCCTGCCTTGATCCCGGACAGCGTTGCCTCGCTGATGTTCTCGATGATCGCGCCGAGTTTCAGGAGCCGGGCGAGGAGAAGGATCACACCGACCAGCAGGGTCAGCGTCATCAGGGCAGACTGGGCGTCGTCCGACCCCGCGGCGATTCCGGCGCCGATCAGGGTCGAGGCGGTGAGCGTCGCGATCGTCGAGGTGGTGGTGACACTGACCGTGCGGGATCCGCCGAGCATCGCGTACACGACGACGGGAACCATGCACGTGTACAGGCCGACCTGCACCGGCATGTCGGCGATGGTGGCGTAGGCCATCGCCTGCGGAATGACGACGGCACCGGCACTGAGACCCGCGACGACGTCCGCGCGGAGCCATCGCTTGTCGTAGCCGACGAGGGTCGGGGCGAAGACGGTCATCACGTCTGCTTCACGACCCGTCGCCGGGGCGCTTCGGTTCCGCGAGTGCCTCGCGGACGGTGGAGTACAGGCCGACGGGTGTGGCGTCGGTGCCGGAGCGGCGGAGCGTGTCCCGGAACTGTCCGATGTCGCGCGCGACCCGCAGTTCGATACCCCTCCGCGCGAGCAGGTCCCGCAGCTGCAGCAGCATCTGCGCGGCACTGACGTCGACGAACGGTGACGTCTCGGCGTCGAGCACGACCACTCTCGTGTCGTCCGTGCACAACTCTTCGATGCGGTCCTTGACGTGGTCTGCGTTGGCGAAGAACAGCCCCGACTCGACCCGCACGACGAGCACGTGCGGAGTGGTCGGCAGGTCGGGGTGGCGTTCCGCATCCACCCACAGCGTTCCCTCCCTGGCGAGGGTCGCGACGTGGGGGCGCGACGCCCGGTACAGCAGCAACAGCATGGAGACGCCGATGCCGATGACCAGCCCGGGCAGTGTGTCGAAGAGCAGGACGCCCGCCATGGCAGCGAGCGCGGCGGCGAAATCGGCGCGGGCGGCGTGGCCGTAGATGCTCCCCAGCCGTTCGGTCCACACACCGTACAGCCGGCGCAGCGCGGAGATGTCGACGAGTTCGATGACGGCCGCGATCACCACCGCCGCCAACGTCGCTTCCGGCAGATTCTCGAAGAGACCGGTGAGAAAGAGCAGCGTGACGACAGTCAATACCGCCACGACGAGCCCACTGACCTGCGATTTCGCGCCCGCTCCACCGTTCACCGCGGTCTTGGAGAGGCTGCCGTTGACCACCATTCCCGAGCAAAGTCCGGAACCCAGATTCGCGGCGCCGAGGCCGAACAACTCGCGGTTCGCGTCGACCTCGTAGCCCTCCTTCGCCGCGTACGTCTTCGCGGCTCCGAGCCCCTCCGCGAACCCGATCAGCAGGACCCCCACGGCCGGGCCCATCAGGTCGACGAAGTCGTCGAATCCGACGCCGCCGGGCAACCCGAGCGACGGCAGCCCGGAATCGATGTGCCCGACGATGTCGACACCCTTGCCGTCGAGACCGAACAGCGAGACCGCGGCGATTCCGAGGAGAACGGCGAGCAGCGATCCGGGGACGAGGGGCAACCAGTGTTTGAGACCCAGCACCACCGCGAGACTGAGGCCGCCGACGACGAGCGTGCCCCAGTCGGTGTCCCCGAGGTGCGTGATCACCCCCCACGCCTGCTCGAAGAAGTTTCCCTTCGCCTTCTCGACCCCGAAGATCGCCGGCACCTGGCCGATGATGATGGTGAGGGCGAGGCCGACGATGAACCCCTTGAGCACGGGCTCGGAGATGAACGACGCGATGAAACCGAGGCGGAGCAGACCGGCGAGCAGGCCCACGATCCCCGTCGCGATCGCCAGGACCGCCGACAGCGCCGCGTACTTGCCGCCGTCGGCACCGGCGAGGGGTGCGACGATGGCCGCCGACAGCGCTGCCGTCGCGGACATCGGTCCCACTACGAGATGCCGTGAACTACCCGCCGCCGCATAGAGAATCAGCGCGGGTACCGCCGCGTACAGGCCGACGACGGGCGGTACCCCCGCGATGGTCGCGTACGCGAGGGCCTCCGGGACCAGAACAGCCCACACGGTCAGGCCCGCGATCACGTCGGGCCTGACCCATCCCCGCCGGTAATTCTGCAGCGAGCCGAAGACCGGCCACGTGCCGGTTGCGGACCTCACCACGTCGTCATCGACCTACTTGCCGGTGTCCCACGTGG
Source organism: Rhodococcus sp. LB1 (assembly GCF_001583455.1). Taxonomy (NCBI): domain Bacteria; kingdom Bacillati; phylum Actinomycetota; class Actinomycetes; order Mycobacteriales; family Nocardiaceae; genus Rhodococcus; species Rhodococcus sp. LB1. Next base: position 11,444 of record NZ_LTCZ01000113.1, read on the forward strand.
TGACCGCCCAGATGACCACCACGTCGAGTGCGATGATCAGGATCGACCACAGCGGGTAGTACGGCAGCCACAGGAAATTGGCGAGAATTGACAGCGCTGCAATGCAGACGGCCACGACGCGGGCCCAGGTGGCACCCGTCATGAGGCCGATCGCGCTGATCACGAGGACGACGCCGAGAACGATGTGGATCCAGCCCCAGGCGGTGGTGTCGAACTGGTAGGTGTACTGGACGCCGATGACCAGTAGGTCATCGGACGCAACTGCGGCGATGCCCTGGAAGAAGGAGATCACCCCGACGGTCAGCAGCAATATCGCCGCTGCCAGGGACGTTCCTGCTGCAAAACCCTGCTTCACAGGGCTGTCCGTCCTGGACTCGGGAGTTGTCGTCATGTCCATGCCCTTCTCGAAAGTGTGTTTGCGAACAGTTGAATAGTCGGGCCTCGCCGGGTCGGGGGCATCATCCGCGCCGGGTGATCCTCATTCGCAACGGATGATGTGCGGCAGCGCGCCGAATGCGAGAGTCGACTCGGCCGACCTTTGCGAAGGGACACGCGATGACGGAACCTCAGGACCGGTCCGGCGAGCCGTCGGACTCTCGGTGGTCCATGCCGCGGGGACTGATCGTGATTCTCGGGCTGGCCGCGCTCGTCGTCACCGTGGCGGGGATCCAGGTGGCCGCGTCGATAGTCGGCCCGATCTTCCTCGCTCTCATGCTGACCGTCGCGGTTCACCCGCTGCCCGAATGGCTTCGCCGGAAGGGTGTCCCGGGATGGCTCGCGACGATCGCGGCGATCCTGGTCGTCAACAGCATCATTCTCGTCCTCGTGCTGTCGCTCGCACTGTCGGTCGCCCAGCTCGCGACACTGCTGCCGCAGTATGCGGACGATTTCACGAACCTCATCGACGACGCCCAGAGTTTCCTGAACAGCAACGGCGTGAACTCGACCGACGCCCAGACGCTGCTCTCCCAGGTGGATTACGGCAAGGTGTTCGGACTCGTGGAGGGAATCCTGCAGGCAATGCTGGGTGTCTTCTCGAATCTGCTGTTCGTCCTCGCCCTTCTGCTGTTCATGGCCGTCGACGGAAGCTCGTACGGTTCGCGGATGCCCATCGTCACGCGGATGCGTCCCGACATCGCCACCGCCCTCACCGCCTTCTCGGTCGGCACCCGCAAGTACCTGATCGTGTCCACGGTCTTCGGATTGATCGTGGCGGTCATCGACACCGGGGCGCTGTGGGCGTTGGGGATTCCGCTGCCGATCCTGTGGGGACTGCTGTCGTTCATCACCAACTACATCCCCAACGTCGGCTTCGTCCTCGGGCTCGTTCCACCGGCTCTGCTCGCACTGCTCGAAGGTGGTCCGGGACTGATGCTGACGGTCATCGTCGTGTACAGCGTCATCAACGTCATCATCCAGTCCATCATCCAGCCGAAGTTCGTGGGCGACGCGGTGGGACTGTCCGTGACGTTCACCTTCCTGTCGCTGGTCTTCTGGACGTGGATCCTCGGCCCCCTCGGCGCGATCCTGGCGATCCCGCTGACACTGATGGCGAAGGCGCTGCTGATCGATATCGACCCGTCCACGCGGTGGGTGAACACCATTCTCAGTAGCGCCCCTCCTCCCCCCACACCGGTCGCCGCCCCCACCCCACCGCGCCATGAGAAGGGACAGCCATGACACCCGACTTCGCCGACACCTCCGACTTCGAAGATGCGGACAGGGGGTTCGTCGACAAACTCGATCCGTGCACCGTCACGGCCGCGGACGGGCACACGGCCTGGGACATGGAGGAATACGCCTTCCTCGACACCGACTGCCCCGACACCGCCGATCCGAGCCTGTGGCGGCAGTCGCAACTGTGCGCGAAGAACGGCCTCTACGAGGTGACCGAGGGGATCTACCAGGTGCGCGGCCTCGACCTGTCCAACATGACGATCGTCGAGGGCGACACGGGTGTCGTGGTGATCGACCCGCTGATTTCCCAGGAGACCGCGGCGGCCGGACTTGCACTGTATCGACGCAATCGGGGTGATCGGCCCGTCACGGGAGTGATCTACACCCACTCCCACATCGATCATTTCGGCGGCGTCACCGGAGTGCTGCCGGACGGCCGCAGCGACGTTCCCATCCTCGCACCCGAGGGTTTCCTCGAACATGCCGTCGCCGAAAACGTCTACGTCGGAACCGCGATGGGTCGCCGCGCCACCTACATGTACGGGGCCCTCCTCCCGAAGGGGCCGCGCGGGCATGTCGGCGCCGGCCTCGGCACCGTCCCGTCGTCGGGTGTGCCCGGACTGATTCCGCCGAGTGTGGACATCACCCACACCGGCCAGGAAGAGACGATCGACGGCGTGCGGATCGTCTTCCAGGTGACGCCGGGCACCGAGGCGCCCGCCGAGATGAACTTCCTGTTCCCTGACCACCGCGCACTGTGCATGGCAGAGAACGCCACTCACAACCTGCACAACCTCCTCACGCTGCGCGGCGCCTTGGTCCGCGACCCACGGGCCTGGGCGCGGTACCTCGACCAGGCCGTCGAGATGTTCGACGGCGGATACGACGTCGCGTTCGCCTCCCACCACTGGCCGACGTGGGGCCGCGACCGCGTCGTCACCTACCTGTCGCAGCAACGCGATCTGTACCAGTACCTCCACGATCAGACGTTGCGGATGCTCAACTCCGGGATGACGGGCATCGAGATAGCCGAGAACTTCCCTCTGCCGCCCGCACTCGAATCGGCCTGGCACGCACGCGGTTACTACGGTTCGGTGAGCCACAACGTCAAGGCCATCTACCAGCGCTACATGGGGTGGTTCGACGGCAACCCGACATCGCTGTGGCAACACACGCCGGAGAACGTCGCGACGCGGTACGTCGAGTGCATGGGCGGTCAGGACGAGGTCCGGGCCAAGGCCCGACGGTACTTCGAGGACGGCGACCTCCGGTTCGCGGCGGAACTCCTCAAACACGCCGTGTTCGCCGACCCCTCGGACGGCGAGGCGAAGGAACTGCTCGCCCGCACCTACGAACAGCTCGGGTTCGGCGCGGAGAACGCGACGTGGCGCAACTTCTACCTCACCGGCGCACTCGAATTGCGCGGCGGCATCGTGCCTCCGCCGATCGCCGAGCTCGGCGCCGACATGCTGAGCGCCCTCACCATCGAGCAGGTCTTCGACTCGGTGGCCCTGCGCATCAACGGGCCCCGGGCGTGGGACACGTCGCTGGTGGTCGACTGGCGATTCACCGATCCCGAAGTGCACTACCGGACGACGCTGTCGAACGGGGCCCTGATCCAGACCGTCTCCCCGCGGACATCGGTGCAGGCGGATGTCACCGTGACCCTGACCAAGGCGCAACTGCTCGGGCTCTTCGCCGGGCAGGGCCTGGAAGACATCCAGTTCGACGGTGACGCGTCCAAGTTGCTCGCCCTCACCGCACTGATCGACGCGCCCGATCCGGCGTTCCCGATCGTCACGCCGTAGGGCGCTCCGCGCCCCGTGAGTGGTTAACGAGTCTCTGCACTCGTCAACCACGCACGGGCGGCGGAGCCGCCTAACCGTCGGTGATGAGCGGCCACAGGCCACGTTCCCCGGCCGCCGCCGCGGCCGCGACGAGCGCCTCGTCCCAATACCGGACCGAACCGTATTCCGAACGCCAGGCCAGCAACGCGTTCGTGTGCCGGTGCAGTTCGTGCTCCCTCGTGAAACCGATCGCGCCGAGACATTGATGGGCGTTGCGCACCACCACCGACGCCGCGTGGCCGGCGCACGACTTCGCGGCGGCGACGGCGAAACCGGCCTCCGAGCTACCGAAACCGTGTTCGTCGGCGATCGATACCGCGGCGTCGGCGGCGGCGCGTGCCAGGGCGCCCTCCGCAGCGATGTCGGCGACCATGGCCTGCACCGCCTGGAACTTGCCCACCGCGCGACCGAATTGCGTGCGCGCCGAGGTGTGCTCGACGACGAGGGCCAGGACGCGTTCCATGGTCCCGGCCATCGCGAGCGCCCGGGCGAGGGCGCCGCGCCGGAGGAACTCCGTTACGACGTCCGCGGGCACCGGCGTGCCCTGCTGCGCGGAGATGTCGACCCGGACGTGGTCCCGGGGCATCGACGCGAGGTTGGCCGCCTCCGTCACCTCGACATCCGAGCGGGCGAATTCGGTGACCCGCCATGTGCCGTCCGCCTCCCACAGGGCCACCAGCGCATGCACCGAGCGCGCCCATGGGACGTGCCGGGCGATGCCGTCGGCGTCCAGCACGGCTGCGGTGCGGACCACGGCGGGGCCGGAGTTCGCGGTCGGGCATCCGGACCTGGCGAGCAGCCATCCCGCGAGCAGATCGTTCTCGGCGATCGGGAGATCAGTGGCGCCGGCAGCCGCGAGCAGGTACGCCGACTCCGTCCACCCGGCGTCGCTGCCACCCTCGGATTCGGGGCCGGTGAGCCTCGTGAGGCCGAGTTCGGCGAGCGTCGACCACAACTCTCGATCGAACTCCCGAGCCTCGCCCGGGGCCCGCCGATCTGTGGCGAAGACCTGGTCGAGCATGCGTGCGAACTCCCGCATCTCGGTGTCGGTTGCCGGTCCGGTCATCAGCGCATCCCCAATCCCCGCGCGATGACGCCGCGCAGAATCTCACTCGTACCGCCTCGCAGGGTGAATCCGGGGCGCTGCATCACGCCGGCACGGACCAGTTCGGCGAAGTGGTCGTCGCCTGCCTCCGGTTCGCCGGCCAGTTCCTCGACGAGGTCGGCGATGTCACCTTCGGTCTTGGTGCCGAGGACCTTCACCACCGAGGCGCCCAGCTCGGCGTCGTCACCACGCTCGAGTGCCTCCGACACCGCGCGGGACATGTGATGGAGGCCGAAGGTCCGGGCGACGAGCGCTCCGATGCGGGCATCGGCCGGTTGCCGTCCCTCCCGGATTTCCTCGGCCATCGCGGCGAGGATCGAGAACGTGGACATGAAACGTTCCGGACCACTGCGTTCGAACCCGAGCTCGGACGTGACCTGCTTCCAGCCTTCGCCGATGCGGCCGAGCACCAACTCGTCGGGCACGAACACCTCGTCGAGGATCACCTCGTTGAAATGGTGATCGCCCGACATCGAGAGGATCGGCCTGATCTGCACCCCCGGGGAGTCGAGCAGAACGATGAACTGGCTGAGTCCGGCGTGGCGCTGCGCCGGGTCCAGCGGAGCCGACCGCGCGAGCGCGAAGAAGGCGTCGGCACGGTGGGCGCCGGACGTCCACAATTTGGTCCCGGTGATCCGCCAGCCACCGTCGACCCGGACCGCTTTCGTGCGGACGCTCGCGAGGTCGGAGCCCGATTCCGGTTCGCTCATTCCGATCGCCCAGCTGATCTCGCCGTTGGCGATTCCGGGGAGGAACCGCTGCTTCTGTTCCTCGGTTCCGTAGGTGAGCAGCGACGGTGCGGCCTGCCGGTCCGCGACCCACTGTGCGGCAACGGGCGCGCCGACGGCCAGCAGTTCTTCGGTGACGACGAACCGCTCCATGAACGTGCGGCCCTGCCCGCCGTACTCCGCCGGGATCGTCATGCCCAGCCAGCCGCGGGCCGCGAGGGCCTTCGTGAAGTCCGGATTCCACCGGGTGAGCCACGTGTCCACACCGGGTGTGAACACGCCGGCGTCGATCTGCTCGCGCAGGAACGCTCGCACCTCGGCCCGCAACGCGTCGAGTTGGTGATCGGGTGGGCCCGCGGCCGGCACCACTTGTGTGTGCATGCTGTCTACTTCCGTTGACGAGTGTGTCGAATGCTTCCGCAGGCTCACGCCTGCAACGCGGCTTTGGCCAATTTTCCCGTGGGTGTCCGCGGCAGTTCCGTCACGAACTCGACGCTGCGCGGGCACTTGTACCCGGCGATACGCCCACGGCAGTAGTCGAGGAGTTCGGCGACGAGTGTGTCGTCACCCGCGACACCGGGAATGGGCTCCACCACCGCGTGCACCGACTGTCCCATGTCTTCGTCCGGCATACCGATCACGGCCACGTCGGCCACCTTCGGGTGGACCGCGAGGACGTTCTCGATTTCCTGCGGGTAGATGTTGACCCCACCGGAGATGATCACGAATTTCGCACGGTCGGTGAGGAACAGGTAGTCGTCTTCGTCCAGGAAGCCGATGTCCCCGGTCGTCACCCAGTCGGGGTGGCAGGGGTGACGCGACTGCGCCGTCTTGACCGGATCGTTGTGGTACTCGAACGAATGGCCGGGCCGGGCGAAGTAGATGAGCCCGACCTGTCCTGCCGGCAATTCGGTCCCGTCTTCTGCGCAGACGTGTGCCCGGCTGGTGGCACCCTGTCCGCGACCGACGCTGCCGGGTTTGCGCAGCCACTCCTGCGTCGTGATCACCGTGCTTCCCACCGACTCGGTCGACGAGTAGTACTCGTAGAGGATTTCGCCCCACCAGTCGATCATCGTCCGTTTGACCTCCGGTGGGCAGGGCGCCGCTGCGTGGATCGCGACACGCATGGACGAGAGGTCGTACCGGTTCCGCACCTCGTCGGGCAGCTTCAGCATCCTGATGAAATGTGTCGGTACCCATTGGCTGTGGCTGACGCCGTACCGCTCGAGGAACTGCAGACTCGACTCGGCGTCGAATCGGTCGGCCATCACCACGGTCCCGCCGAGAGCGTGGGCGCCGGCGCCGTAACGCAACGGCGCGGCGTGATAGATCGGCGCGGGAGAGAAATACACGGAATTCTCGTCGAAGCCGAAGTTACGCAGCAGCCCCACGAACTGGGGCCCCGGCTCGTCGCCGACCTGGTCGTCGGACGGGGCGACCACGATGCCCTTCGGTCGCCCGGTCGTCCCGGACGAGTACAGCATGTCCGAGCCGCGCGGCTGATCGCGCGGTGGTCGGGTGCTCAGGGACGCGACGGCACGGTCGTAGTCGTCGTGACCGGGCACCGCCCCGCCGAAGGCCAGCCTGCTGTGGACCTTCGGAGTCGAGTCGACGACGGCGGTCGCGAGCTCGGCCAGCGGGGCCGACACCACGAGCACCCGAGCATCGCAGTCGTCGACGATGTAGGCGACCTCGGCCGGGGTGAGGTGGGTGTTGACGAAGGTCACGACCATGCCGGACCGCACGGCACCCCAGTAGATCTCGAATACCGTGGCGTCGTTGACCGACAGCACAGCGAGGTGGTCGCCGGGAGCGAGGCCCTGCCCCGTCAGCCAGTGCGCGAACTGCACGGATCTGTCCTCGAGTTCGCTGTAGGTCACGATCTTGCCGGTGGCGGCTTCGATGACGGCCGGCTTGTCGGGAGTGGTCGCGGCGTGGCGTCCGGGATACATGTGGTTCCTCCTTCGATCCGGTCTACAGCCCCAGGTCCTTGGCGATGATGGTCTTCATGACTTCGCTCGTTCCGCCGTAGATTCGGGTCACGCGGGTGTCGGCGTAAAGCCGTGCGATCGGGTACTCGGTGATGTAGCCGTACCCACCGTGCAACTGCAGGCACTTGTCGATCACTCGACCTGCGGTCTCGGTGCAGAACAGCTTGGCCCGCGCTGCGTCGGCCACGGTGAGCTCACCTCTGTCGAGGAGTTCGAGGGCGTTGTCGGCGAGGACCCGGGCCGCCTGGACTTCGGCGGAGCACTCGGCGAGCACGAACTTCGTGTTCTGGAACGAGGCAACGGCTTTGCCGAAGACGGTGCGGTCCTGCACGTACCGGGTGGCGTGCAGCATCGCCGCCTCGGCGTGCGCCACCGAGTTCAGTGCGATGCTCAACCGTTCCTGCGGAAGGTTGTGGGTGAGGTACCCGAACGCCTTACCCTCCTCACCCAGGAGGTTCGCGACCGGGACACGTACGTCGTGGTAGGACAGCTCGGCCGTATCCTGTTGATGCAGACCGAGTTTGTCGAGCTTGCGACCCACCTCGAATCCCTCGGACTCCTTGGGCACCCCGATGATGGAGAGTCCGGACCGCCGGTTCTCCGGATCGAAAGGAGCTGTGCGGCAGACGGTCAGGACCAGGTCTGCCGTCACCCCGCCGGTGATGAACGTCTTGGCTCCGTTGAGCACGTAGTGTGTGCCGTCCGCGGAGAGCTTGGCGGTGGTGGTGATGTTGGCCAGATCCGAGCCCGTGCCCGGTTCGGTCATCGCGATCGCCGTCATCAATCGACCGGACGCGAAGTCCGGGAGCCACCGCTGCTTCTGTTCCTCGGAGCCGTATTCGAGGAGGTACCCCAGGATGATGCACGAGTGAACGGTGTACGAGCCGAACGACACTCCCGCCCGGGCGACCTCTTCGAAGACGATGGTGGCGAACTTGAAGCTCGTCTCGCCCCCGCCGCCGAACTCCTCGGGCACCGAGATGCCGAGGATTCCCAGTTCACCGAGTCGTTCGAAGAATTCGCGCGGTGGACGCCCGAGTTCGTCCCACTTCTCCCGGTTGGGTAGTACCTCGCGGGCGATGAATTCCCGGACCATCGTTCGGAACTCGTCGTGTTCCCGGTTGAAGAGTGTCCGCTTCACTGCGGGTCCTTTCGTTGCTGTACGTCGATGGGGTTGCAGAAGTCGCCGGGCGTCGTTCAGCTCCCGGTGAACTGCCCGGCCCGTCGCTCGACGAAGGCCGACAGGGCCTCGCCGTGGTCGGTGGTGTGATGCGAGAGCGCCTGCATCGCGGCGGAGAGTTCGAGCAGACTGTCGAGGTCCTGGCGTTGCCCCTCACGGAGGAGCTTCTTCGTCATCCGGAGGGCATGCGGCGGGTTGACCGCTACCCGCTCCGCCAGTTCGTGTGCCGTATCGAGCAGCAGTTCGGGGTCGACGACGCGCGAGACCATGCCCCAGTCGAGCGCGGTGGCCGCGTCCACCCGGTCGCCGGTGAACGCCATCTCGGCGGCGCGTGCGGCACCGATCGCCCGTGGCAGCAACCAGGCGCCGCCGTCGCCGGGGATGATGCCCAGTTTGACGAAACTTTCGGCGAAGAAGGCGTTGGTCGAAGCGACACGCATGTCGCACATCATCGCCAGATCGCAGCCGGCGCCGACGGCGGGACCGTTGACAGCCGCGATGATCGGGACCTCGCAGTGGTAGATCGCCTTGGGGAGCCGCTGAATGCCGCGGCGGTATCCCTCCCGCATCACGTGCGGGGCGCCGCCGAACATCCCGGCACGATCCGCCATGTTCTTGACGTTTCCTCCGGCGGAGAACGCGCTGCCGGCGCCGGTGAGGATGACGACCCGTGTGTCGACGTCCACGTTCGCCTCCTCGACGAGTTCGACCAGCCGATCGATGACGTCGTTCCCGGAGATGGGGTTGCGCGCGTCCGGCAGATTGATCGTCCAGGTGACGACATGGTCGCGACGGCTGGAGAGTACGACGTCGGCCGAGGTGGCGGTCATAAAACACCCTTCGAAGCAGAGGTTATTGACTATTCACTTTGTCCGACTTCTACCTGCATGTCAACAGAATCTTTCGGAATGTTCCGTGATTGCAGAATCGCTCGTCGGCAGAACGGCGTATCAGGTGTCCGCACGGCAGGCCGCCGCACGCAGGTCTCGCTTCAGCACCTTCCCCGCCGCCGAGACCGGAAGCGCATCGAGGAACTCGACCGTCCGGGGCACCTTGTATCCGGCGATGAGCCCTCGCACGTGTGCGCGCAGTTCGTCGGCGTCGGTACGTGCGCCCTCACGGAGCACGACGACGGAATGGACGCGTTCACCCCACCGCGTGTCCGGCACACCGATCACCGAGCACGCTTCGACTGCGGGATGGGCAGCGAGTGCGTTCTCCACCTCGGTCGAGTAGACGTTCTCACCGCCGGTGATGATCATGTCCTTGATCCGGTCGACCACGAAGAGGTAACCGTGCCGATCCACGTAACCGATGTCGCCGGTGTGCATCCAGCCGTTCCGCAACACGGCCGCGGTCTCCTCCGGTCTGTTCCAGTAGCCGAGCATGACGTGATCGCCTCGGGTCACGATCTCGCCGAGCACGCCGACGGACACCTCCCGGTCGTCGACGTCGACGACGCGAAGTTCGCAGTGCGGCAGTGCGCGACCCGCGGATCGGAGCACTTCACTTCCGGCCGCATGGTCATCCCGGCCGAGGACGGTGATGTGTGCCGTCTCGGTCATGCCGTAGCCCTGAGCGAAGCCGCTGTTCCGGAACACCGTCATGGCGCGTTGCAGCAACGTCGGCGAGATCGGCGACGCCCCGTACCGAACGGATTTCACGCTCGACAGGTCGTACGACTCGACATCCGGGTGCGCGACCAGCATCTGCAGCATCACCGGAACTGCCCCGACCGTGGTGACCCGGTGCCGTTGGATCGCCTCCAGCACGGCCCGGGGTGAAAACGTCGGCAGGAAGACCTGGGTACCACCCAGGAGGTTCTGCGTCGCCCAGGCCACGAGCCCCGCGATGTGGAACATCGGACTCACGACGAGGTTGACCCCACCCGGGAACATCGACTGGCACGCCGCCTGGGTGCCGAGCGCCGCTGTCAGCAGGTTCCGATGACTCACCATGACGCCCTTCGACACACCTGTCGTGCCACCGGTGTACAGCAGTGCGCCCATCGCACCGCCACCGGTTCGCTTGTCCGGCGCCGGCTCGGAAGCGGCGATCAACTCCTCGTAGTCGGTCATCCCCTGCGCGGCCACACCGCTGCCGCAGTGCACCACCGCGCGGAGGTCGGCGCACCGTTCGCGGAACGCGGGCACCAGGTCAAGGAAGTCGTCGTCGACGAGCAGGACCACGGCCCCGGCATCCCGCAGAGAGTCCGCGATCTCCCGCCCGCTCCATCGAATGTTGACCGGATTCACCACGGCGCCCGCCCACCAGCAGGCGAGGAAGATCTCGTGATTGCGGTCGGAATTCAGCGTGAGGACGGCGACCCTGTCCCCTTCGGACACACCCTGTTCCTGCAGACCGCCCGACAGTCTCGCGACCCTGTCCGCGACGTCGCGGGTGGTGCGTACCCGGTCGCCGCAGATGGTCATCGGACTGTCGGGAGACTGCTGTAGTGCACGATGCAGGAACTGGGCCAGATACACGCGGACCTCCGGGTTCTCGGTCAAGGATGTAGTGGATCAGCAGATGTTGGTCCGTCACCGAAGTCATCTCAGATTCCCTGTTGCGGAACGTCGCCCGCGGCAAGCCCGCGAAGACGCCGCTTGTCGCGTTCGGGGTCGATGATCAGGGCGCCGAGGAGGCCGGCCGCGACGGCCACGACTCCGAGGATCTGGAACGCCGTGGCGTAGCCCCCCGCCGACGTCGCGGCCGCATCGACGATGCGTCCCATCAGATACGGCGCGATGAACCCGCCGATAGCCATCAGGGACAGGAAGACACCCAGTGTCCCCGCGACCTGCCTCGGGGGGCAGAGTTCGGCCACCGCGGCATTGAGCAACGGGAATACCGGTGAGCCGACCGCGTACCCGATCGAGACGACGAGCACGGCGAACACCGGAGTGGTGATGTACGGCAACGTCGCGAGGATGCACCCGCCGATGACGAGACCGACCACCGGGAGGATCACCCGCGCGGTTCTCATGCTCACGCCACGTACGACGAGACGGTCACTGAACCACGTGGAACTCAGCATGATGACGAGTCCGAACAGACTCGGGATGGAGAACATGGATCCGGCCTGCAACCGGCTGTAGCCGAGGCCGGTCTCGAAATACGACGGCAACCAGGTGAGCACGACGGACACCAGCGCATACACGCTGATCACGATCAGGGCTCCGCCGACAAAGGTGGGTGAGCGGAAGATCCGCGTCCACGGCACCGCCGGCTCGGCCTCGCCGTGGGGCGCGGCGGAGTCGCCTCCGCCGTCGGCAGGCGAAGTGTCGCGGCGCCGGTAGGGCCCCTCCGACCACACGAGTAGCCAGAGAACGCACCAGCCGAGACCGATGATGGACAAGGCCACCAGGGCGGATCGCCATCCCCACGCGACGGCGACGTACGCCACCATCGGAGCGATCGCGATCTTGGCGATCGATGCCGCGCAGGCGAGGAGCGCGCCGGGAAGGCCGCGGCGAGCGGGCGGATGCCAGGAATACGTCGCGGTGTACAACAGCGCCGAGTTCGGGCCCTCCGCCAACCCGAGAAGCATCCGGCTCGCCAGAAGCGTGGCGAAACCGGCCGCCACGATGAGCGGCAGCATGGCCACCGACCACAGGATCGCGAGAATCGCGAGGGCCCAGCGCAGACCGAGCCATCGGTCCAGGACGCCCGAGAGCAACCCGCCGAGCGACAGCATCAGGAAGAAGACGCTTCCCGCGAGACCGATCTCCGAAGAGGACAGACCGAGTTCGTGTGCGAGCGGTTGGGCGATGATCCCCAGCACCGCCTTGTCGGCGAAATTGACCATGTACATGAGTACGAGCACGCCCGTCAGCCCCCAGGCGGTGCGGCGGGATTCGCCGGCGTCCCCGAGAGCGGAGAGCCGCCTGGTGGTTCTCTGATCTGCAACCACAAAAACTCCTCGGTGGTGAGTATCGATTCTCGTACCAACGCCGGTCCGGACACGGAAGGCCTTCGACGTGACGGACATCACATGCGGACTTTCAGTCCAGAAGTCAATCATTGAAACTGCTATCTAGCAAGTACTATGTCGAGAAATGTGAATTTGCTATAACTTGACAGGCATCCGCCGATACGGCACCGGGAAGCGGTTCGCCTGCTCGCTGCCATCCACGGCAGCGGGCAGCGGTAAGCCAATACTGAGGTTATTGACTGTTCACTTCCAGTAATCGCCCGGAGAACTGTCCGTGACCTGCACGAGGAGGAATTACATGCACGACGCTGTGATCGTCGACGCCGTCCGCACACCGGTGGGCCGACGGGGCGGAGCACTCGCCGGGATTCATCCCGTCGATCTGTCCGCGCACGTACTGCGCGCCCTGAGCGATCGGAACGATCTGGATCCGACTTCCGTGGACGACGTGCTGTGGGGCTGCGTGAGCCAGGTCGGCGAACAGGCGGGCGGCGTCGGCCGCTTCGCGGTGCTTGCCGCCGGCTGGCCCGAGTCGGTACCCGGCGTGTCGATCGAACGCGCCTGCGGGTCGTCTCAACAGGCCCTCCATTTCGCCGCGGCGGGCGTGATCAGCGGTCAGTACGACATCGCCATCGCCGGGGGCGTCGAGAGCATGAGCCGCGTTCCGATGGGATCGGCGCGCAATGCCGCGGGATGCGGCGCACCGTTCGGCCCACTCGTCCGGGAGCGGTACGACCACGTCGAGTTCAACCAGGGCGTCGGCGCCGAGATGATCGCCGAGAAATTCGCCCTGAGCCGGTCCCGGCTCGACCAGCATGCGCTGGACTCGCACGCGCGTGCCGCCGCAGCCATCGACGAGGGGCGATTCGAGGGGCAGATCGCCCCGGTCGAGGTGACCGGTCCGGACGGGGCGTCGTTCGTGTTCGATACCGACGAGGGTGTGAGGCGCTCGTCGACGCCGGAGCGCCTGAGCGCACTCCCCACCCCGTTCAAGGAGGACGGCCGGATCACCGCCGGCAATTCGTCACAGATCTCGGACGGCGCCGCAGCACTGCTCGTGACCAGCAGCGAGGTTGCCGCGCGCCACGGCTGGAACCCGCTCGCCCGCATCCACACGGTGGCCCTCGCCGGCGTCGATCCGGTGACGATGGCCACCGGCCCGATCCCGGCCACCGCCAAGGTGCTTGCCCGGGCCGGGCTGTCCCTCGGTGACATCGGGGCATTCGAGATCAACGAGGCGTTCTCGTCGGTCACTCTGGCCTGGCTACAGGAGACCGGCGCCGACTACGCGAAGCTCAATCCGCTGGGCGGCGCGATGGCGATCGGTCACCCGCTCGGCGGCTCGGGCGCCCGGTTGGCAACCACACTCGTACACCACATGCGCGACAGCGGAATTCGGTACGGCCTGCAGTCGATGTGCGAGGCGGGCGGCATGGCCAATGCGATGATCCTCGAACGTCTTTGACCGGAAACCCCCACCGGAACACTGCGTCGTGAAAATTCTCGATCACCTCGAGATTACCCCATTCATCCTTGACATAGCGCTATATGTGACGCAAAGTGAATAATCGCTAACCACTCGACGAAGGTTGTTCCGAGTGGGTCCAGCGCAGAACCCCGATCCTGGCGGCAGTCGCCGCCCCTCATTCAAGGAGTTGCCGTGGCAAGTCTCGATCCCGGCGTCATCGGCACCCGGATTCCCGAGCACACCGTGGAGGTCGAGCGCGGGCGACTGTCCTTCTTCGCCCGCGCCACCGGGCAGCAGGACGACCCGATCTACACCGATCCGAGCGCCGCGGCGGAGGCCGGCCACCGCGACCTGCCGGTGCCGCCGACCTTCCTGTTCTGCCTCGACATGGAGCGGCCGAGCCCCTCGACCTTCTACACGGACCTCGGCGTCGACATCCGCACGATCCTGCACGGCGAGCAGTCGTTCACCTACCACGCCACCGCGTACGCCGGTGACACCCTTCACTTCTCGACCGAAGTCACCGACTGCTACGCCAAGAAGGGCGGAGCGCTGCAGTTCCTCGTCCGCACCACCGAGGTCACCCGCCACGGCGAGCCGATCGCGCAGCTCCGATCGACCACCGTCATCCGCGACCCGAGAGCGTCCGCGTAGCCGTATGGCACGACGCCACAGGATATTTCATTCATCACGAACCGCGAGGAACAACACATCATGGGAACTCTGGACGGAAAAGTCGCCCTCGTCTCCGGCTCCGGCCGCGGCATCGGCCGGGAAATCGCACTCAAGCTCGCCGC
>NZ_LTCZ01000113.1:26288-46616 GCF_001583455.1 Rhodococcus sp. LB1
ACGCCGGCTACACCTGGGACACCGTCATCCAGAAGATGACCGACGAACAGTGGGACACGATCCTGGACGTGCACCTGAAGGCGCCGTTCCGGATTCTGCGTGCCGCCCAGCCGTACATCAAGGCCAACCCGACCGACTACCACCGCAAGGTCGTCAACGTTTCGTCGGCCGCGGGAGTGTTCGGCAATGCGGGACAGTCCAACTACGCCGCCGCGAAAGCGGGCGTCATCGGATTGACCAAGACCCTCGCCAAGGAGTGGGGCCGCTACAAGGTCAACGTCAACGCCGTCGCATTCGGTTTCATTCTCACCCGTATGACCGACGCGGTGTCGGGCGAAGACACGTTCGTCGAGATCGGCGGCCGCAAGATCAAGGCGGGTGTCAGTCAGGCGGTGATGGATCGGGTGAAGACGTCCAACCCACTCGGCCGCCCGGGTACGCCCGCCGAAGCCGCCGGAGCGGTGTACGTGCTCTGCGCACCGGAGACCGACTACGTCAGCGGCCAGTGCCTGAACGTCGACGCCGGTTCACGCTGACCCCCGGACCGATCCCCCTGCCAAGGAGCGCTTCTCATGAGCACTGACCCCACCACCGCCGCGAGCGGACCCCTCACCGGACTGCGGATCGTCGAGCTCGGCGGGATCGGGCCGGGCCCGTTCTGCGGTATGTTACTCGCCGATCAGGGCGCGGACGTGATCCGCATCGACCGGCACACCGAGGTCGGAAACCGAACCGGACATCCTGTGCTGCATCGCAATCGGCGGTCCGTCGCCCTGGATCTGAAGAATCCGCGTGACGTCGAGACCGTGCTGAAGATCATCGACACCGCCGATGCGGTGATCGAGGGCTTCCGGCCCGGTGTCACCGAACGTCTGGGCATCGGGCCCGACAGCTGCCTGGCCCGGAATCCGAAGCTGGTGTACGGCCGCATGACGGGCTGGGGCCAGGACGGGCCGCTGGCGCAGGAGCCGGGCCACGACATCAACTACATCGCCTTGACGGGCGCCCTCGGCGCAATGGGCTCGGACGGTGACGTTCCCCCGGTGCCGTTGAACCTGATCGGCGACATGGGCGGCGGCGGAATGCTTCTCGCCCTGGGGATGACGACGGCAATGCTCCGGTCCCGTATCGACGGGCGCGGACAGGTGGTCGATGCGGCGATGACCGACGGCACCGCGGTGCAGCTGGCCCTGATCCACGGTCTGCTCGCCCGCGACCGGTGGGTGGACCGGCGGGCGTCGAACATGTTCGACGGCGCGGCGCCGTTCTACCGGACATACCGTTGCGCGGACGGACGATTCGTGGCCGTCGGCTGCGTGGAACCGCAGTTCTATGCCGCGATGCTCCGGGTGCTGGACCTGACCGACGACCTGCATTTCGCCAGGCAACACGACCGCGACGCCTGGCCGACGATGGCCGAACGACTGGCCCAGGTCTTCTCGACCCGGCCCCGCACCGAGTGGGAGTCGATGTTCGACGGACAGGGCGCGTGTGTCTCTCCTGTCCTGACCCTCACCGAGGCCGCCGCGCACCCGCACAACGTGAGCCGCGGAACCTTCGGCACCTTCGGTGACGGTTTCGTGCAACCCTCCCCCGCACCCCGTTACCTGGGAACGCCCGCTTCGGCGCCCACACCCGCGCCGTACGTCGGCGCCCACACCCGCGAGGTCCTCGCCGAGATCGGCGTCGACGCCGGCGCCGCGGCAGCCCGCGCCTGACGACTACACGAACAGGACGTACGACACCATGGGAACTCTCGACGGAAAAGTCGCCCTCGTCTCCGGCTCCGGCCGCGGCATCGGCCGCGAGATCGCACTCAAGCTCGCCGCCGAAGGTGCCGCCGTCGTGGTCAACGACCTCGACCCCGCACCCGCCACCCAGACCGAGCAGGACATCAAGGCCGCCGGCGGACAGGCCGTCACCTGCGTCGGATCGGTGACGGAGGACGGATTCGCGGAACGATTCGTGAACACCGCCGTCGAATCGTTCGGCGGCCTCGACATCATCGTCAACAACGCCGGCTACACCTGGGACTCCGTCATCCAGAAGATGACCGACGAACAGTGGGACACGATTCTCGACGTCAACCTCAAGGCGCCGTTCCGGATCCTGCGCGCCGCCCAGCCGTACATCAAGGCCAACCCGACCGACTACCACCGCAAGGTCGTCAACATCTCCTCGACGTCCGGCTTCTACGGCAATGCGGGACAGGCGAACTACGGTTCCGCGAAAGCCGGGCTCATCGGACTGACCAAGACCCTCGCCAAGGAGTGGGGCCGCTACAAGGTCAACGTCAACGCCGTCGCCTACGGCTTCATCGTCACCCGCATGACCGAGGTCACGGCCGAGACGAACACGACGCTGAACATCGACGGGCGCGACATCCGCGTCGGCGTCAACCCCGACCGCATGGCGGCGATGGCGACCACGATCCCGTTCGGCCGGGGCGGCACCCCGAAGGAAGCCGCCGGAGCGGTGTACCTCCTCTGCACACCCGAATCCGACTACGTCAACAGCCAGTGCCTGGTGGTCGACGCCGGTCGGGTCTGAGCGACAACTGCGACGCAAGAAAGACGGCTGAGATGAATTCCGGAGACGCCCTCACCCTCGAACTACCGAAGATCACTCGCTCCACGCTCGCCCTGTACGCGGGCGCGTCGGGTGACCACAATCCGGTGCACATCGACATCGACGCGTGCACCGCCATCGGAATTCCCGACGTGTTCGCCCACGGCATGCTGTCGATGGCCTATCTGGGGCGATTGCTGACGAACTACGTTGCACAGGAACGCATCCGCTCGTACAGCGTCCGCTTCTCGGCGATCACACCGGTCAACTCGACTCCGTCCTGTACCGGGACGGTGGTGAAGGTCGAGAACGGTGTCGCCCACCTCGACCTCACCGTGACCCTGCCGGACGGAACGGTCACCCTCCAGGGGTCCGCCGTCGTCACGGCGAACTGAAAGGACATCAGAGATGAAACGCACGGTCTACAACGACGAGCATGAAGCGTTCCGGGACACGATCCGGACGTTCATCGCCAAGGAGATCACGCCGCACTACGCGGACTGGGAGGCGGCGAACTGCGTTCCACGCGAACTGTTCACCAAACTCGGCGACCTCGGCGCCACCGGATTCGGCATCCCGGAGGAATTCGGCGGCGCCGGCGACGCAAGTTTCAAGTTCCAGGCGGTCATGCAGGAGGAAGCTGCCCGCGCCGCCGTCGGATTCGGCCACTACTCGGTGAGTATCGGCATCGTGCTGCCGTATCTGCTGCGGTTGGCCGACGACGTGCAGAAGAAGCGGTGGCTCCCCGGAGTGGCGTCCGGTGAGACGATGCTGTGCATCGCCATGACGGAACCGGGCACCGGTTCCGACCTCGCGGGGATCAAGACCACGGCGAAGCTGTCCGAGGACGGTACGCATTACGTCCTCAACGGCGCCAAGACCTTCATCACCGGCGCGGTCAACTCGGAACTCTGCGTGGTCGTGGCCCGCACGTCGGCCCCCACCGCGGACGATCGCCGTTTCGGTCTGAGCCTGCTGGTCGTTCCGACCGACAGCCCCGGGTTCGAGTACGGCCGCAAGCTGGAGAAGCTGGGTCTGCGTGCCAGCGACACCAGCGAGTTGTCCTTCACCGACGTGGTGGTTCCGGTGGAGAATCTGCTCGGCGAGCAGGATCGGGGTTTCTCCTATCTGGGGCAGAACCTGCCCCGCGAGCGCCTGTCCATCGGAGTCGGCGGAGTTTCGTCCGCAGCCGCCGCGGTCCGCTTCGCGAAGGATTACGTGACCGAGCGCAACGTGTTCGGCAAACCGGTGTCGAGTTTCCAGAACACCAAATTCGTGCTCGCCGAGTGCGCCACGGATGTCGAGGCCGCGCAGGTTTTCGTGGACCGAGGACTCGAACTGGACGATTCCGGCGAGCTCACCGCAGCCGACGCCGCGCGGATCAAACTGTTCTGCACCGAAGTCGCGGCGCGCGTCATCGACAAATGCCTGCAGCTGCACGGCGGCTACGGCTACATGCTCGAATACCCCATCGCGCGTCTCTACGCGGACTCCCGCGTCAGCCGCATCTACGGCGGCACCAGCGAGGTCATGAAGACCATCATCGCCAAGGACATGGGCCTGTAGGCCCGCACGTCCACCGCCCCAACCCCTGATCCCCTAGTACACCTGGAGTTCCCATGCGCGACGCAGTCATTGTCGACGCCGTCCGGACCGCGGTCGGCAAACGGGGCGGTGCACTGTCCCGAATGCACGCGGCCTCGTTGTCCGCCCACGTGCTCGGCGCGCTCGCCGACCGGGTCCGGCTCGATCCGGGTCTCGTCGACGACGTGGTCTGGGGCTGCGTCGGCACGCTCGGCATGCAGTCGGGCTGCATCGCCCGGTCCGCCGTGCTCGCCGCCGGCTGGCCCGAGCACGTACCCGGCGTCACCGTCGACCGCCAGTGCGGGTCTTCGCAGCAGGCCGTGCATCAGGCCGCCGCGGGGGTGATCTCCGGGCAGTACGACGTCGCGGTCGCGGGAGGCGTCGAGATGATGAGTGCCGTCCCCCTCGGATCCGCCCGCGCCGCAGGTGACTTCGGGGAGCCCCACGGACCTCTCGTCTGGGACCGTTACGACGGGGTGCGGTTCAACCAGGGCATGGGCGCACAGCTGATCGCCGACGAATACGGTCTCACCCGCACCGAGTTGGATCAGCATGCTCTCGATTCCCACGCCCGGGCCGCGGCCGCCTTCGACGAGGGCCGCTTCAAGGACCAGATCACTGCCGTCGACGTCACCGACGCCGAGGGCAGCGCACATGTCTTCGACACCGACGAAGGCGTGCGGCCCGGCGGCACGCTCGACACACTGGCGCGGCTGCGTCCGGCGTTCGACGAAGACGGCACCATCACCGCGGCGAATTCGTCCCAGATCTCCGACGGGTCCGCGGCACTGCTCATCACCACCAGCGAATTCGCGAAGGAGCAGGGCTGGACCCCGATCGCCCGGATCCACACGGCGGTGGTCACCGGCACCGATCCCGTGACGATGCTGAAGGGGCCCATTCCGGCGACCGCCAAGGCATTGGCGAAGTCCGGGCTGTCCGTCGACGACATCGGCGCGTTCGAGATCAACGAGGCGTTCGCCTCGGTGTCCCTGGCCTGGCTGCGCGAGACGGGCGCCGACTACGAGCGGCTGAACCCCAACGGCGGCGCGATGGCGCTGGGGCACCCGATCGGCGGGTCCGGCGCCCGGCTCATGACCACCCTGGTGCATCACATGCGCGACGAAGGCATCCGCTACGGGCTGCAGTCGATGTGCGAGGGTGGCGGCATGGCCAACGCGACGATCCTCGAAGTGCTCTGACGGCGACGCGTCCTCGTTCGGGAGCTGCCTCAGTTGCCCAGCAGGACCGCGGTACCGATCTCGGCGAGGCGGTCCGCAAGATCCGGGCGACGCCGAAGCCTGCCGGTACGAACCGCGTTCTCCACCACGGTCAGTGCAGCGCTGACCGTGATCCTCGCCTCGGCCGTTGTGAGGCCGGGTTTCACCTCGTCCAGCACCTGCACCCACAGACCGAGATATTCGCGCTGACTCTGCTCGCACGTCTTGCGGAACTTGTCGGGTAGTTGGTCGAGTTCGCTGATCAACACCCCGAGGAGGTGGCGTTCGGTGATCGCGAAGTCGATGTGCGCCTTCAGAAGCCCGATCAGGGCCTCTTCCGGGCTACCGGCCTCCGCCATCGCCCGCGACGCCCCGAGCCTCCGGCGCTCTCCACCCCGTGACACGGCGGCGACGAGGAGGTCGACCTTGGCGTCGAAGTGGTTGTAGACGTTGGGACCTGTGGTGCCGGCGGCCTCACCGATCTCCTCGGTGTTCACGGACTGGTATCCGCGCTCGTCGAAGAGTCGGATCGCCTCGATCAGGAGCAGTTCGCGTCGCGGAAGAGCCACGGAGACAGAACTGGTCGGCGGCTGGTCCCGGGACTCCGTGACGCCCAGACTCGCCTGACAGGCCCTCTCGGCAAGGTCGTACAGCAGCGCCTCCATCTGCTTCCTCGCGAGCGCCACGCGGTGTCCCGAGACACTGCCGAAGACCGCGATCACGCTCCACCCGAGGAGGTACTCGTCGCCTTCGTGCAGTTCGGGACGCTCGGCGCGAATCAGCGAGGCCACCCGCGCGGCGACGTCTGTGACCTGCGTCCGCATGAGCTCGCGCTGTTCCGCCGGAAGGTGCCTGGCCTCGCGCTGCCACAGCAGCGACAGCCCGCGGCGCCGCGACACGGATGACGACAGATTGGTCAGCAGCGCCTTCAGGTCTTCGGATTCCGAGACCGTGGCGACCAGCGAGTCGATGCCTGCCTGGACTGCGTTGTGAAGCAGATCGGGTTTGTTACGAAAGTGGCGGTACAGAGCGGGCGCGGTGATCCCGACTTCGGCGGCGACATCGGCTACGGACACGTTGTGGTATCCGCGTTCGCGGAACAGGTCTCCCGCCGCGACGATGATCTGCTGCTTGCGGTCGTGGGGTCTGCGTACGACCATGCTGGCATCCTCCGTGTCCCTGCGGAATCCCCTCGCCCGATGCAGATTTGCAACGATATGAGGTAAGATTCACTTATTTGCGAAAAGAGCAAGCTCTCTCGCAATTCTTCCCAATCATCCGGTTAGGGAATCTTACCTCACGTGCTGCCCGGCCCTGTCTCGCCGGAGCACTGACCGAAGGGACACCGACCGTGAAGCGAACCGTGTTCGACGAAGATCACGAAACCTTCCGCAAGACTATCCGCGAGTTCATCACCAGGGAGGTCACGCCGTCGTACGCCGAATGGGAGCGGAACGGCATGGTGCCGCGCACGCTCTACCGACGACTCGGCGAACTCGGAGTGTTCGGCATCGAGATCCCCGAGCAGTACGGCGGGGCCGGGGAGACCAGCTTCAAGTACCAGGCCGTGATCCGCGAGGAAACGGCCCGCGCCGGCGTCAGCTTCGGCGCCGACGTGGTGCACACGTGCCTCGTGCAGCCCTACCTGCTGGAATACGGTACCGAGGAGCAGAAGCAACGATGGCTGCCACGGTTCGTCGCCGGCGAGATGATGACCGCCATCGCGATGACCGAGCCCGGCGCGGGTTCCGATCTGGCGGGAATCAAGACCACCGCCGCGTTGTCCGAAGACGGCACGCATTACGTGCTGAACGGCGCGAAGACCTTCATCACCGGTGGCGCACAGGCAGATCTGATCCTGGTGGTGTGCCGCACCTCCCCGCTCGATCCCGGCAACCGCAGAGGTGGCCTGTCCATCCTGTGCGTCGACACCGCCTCGGAAGGCTTCGTCGTCGGACGCAAGCTGGACAAGATCGGCCTGCGTGCGCAGGACACCGCCGAGTTGTCGTTCACCGATGTGTCGGTCCCCGTCGAGAATCTCCTCGGCGAGGAGGGCGCAGGATTCTCCTACCTGACTCGCAACCTGGTGCGGGAACGCCTGGGAGCAGCGGTGGGTGCCTACGCGAACGCGAGTGCGGCGATCGAATTCGCGAAAGCCTACGTGCTCGAGCGCCGGGTCTTCGGCACCCCGGTGGCGGCATTTCAGAACACGAAGTTCGTGCTCGCCGAGTGCGCGACGGAGGTGCAGGCCGCTCAGAGCATGGTCGACCGCGCTCTGGACCTCGACGAGATCGGCGAGTTGACGGTCGCCGACGCGGCGAAGATCAAGCTGTTCTGCACCGAGGTCGCCGGGCGCGTCATCGACAAGTGCCTGCAATTGCACGGCGGTTACGGCTACATGCGCGAGTATCCGATTGCCCGGCTGTACGCCGACACCCGGGTCAACCGGATCTACGCCGGTTCCAGCGAGGTCATGAAGACGATCATCGCGAAGGACCTCGGCGTGTAGGCGCTTCGCGCCCGTGCGCGGTTGAGGAGTCCCTACACTCGTCAACCACGCACGGGCGGCGGAGCCGCTCACCGGGATCACCCTCCCCGGGTGATCCCGGTGACGGCACTGCGCGGTTAGCGTCGCCGAAGAGCCGCACACCTGTATTCGCGGGCGGGCCCCGACTGCCGCCCGCATCAGCCGCAGAGAGGTAGCCATGGCAACCGATTCGACGGAGATCCAACGCGGAACCCTTCCGATTCCCGACCTCGAATACACGGGAACGGTGACGTACGACGCGACGGATCCGGACACGAGCTATCCGCCGATTCGCAGGCTGCTCCCACCCGACGGCGCCCCGAACGTGCTGGTCATTCTCGTCGACGACACGGGGTTCGGCGCGTCCAGCTCGTTCGGCGGACCGGTGGAGACGCCGAACTTCGAACGCGTCGCCGCTCAGGGACTCAAGTACACCCGTTTCCATACGACGGCGCTGTGCTCGCCGACGCGCGCGGCTCTGCTGTCCGGCCGCAACCACCATACGGTCGGGATGGGCGGTATCACCGAAATTGCCACGAGTGCACCCGGTTACAGCTCACTGAGGCCCAACAACTGTGCCCCGCTCGCGGAGATACTCAAGCTGAACGGATACAACACGGCACAGTTCGGGAAGTGCCACGAGGTCCCGGTCTGGGAGTCCTCACCGGTCGGCCCCTTCGACCACTGGCCGCACCCGGGCGGGGGCTTCGAGTACTTCTACGGGTTCGTCGGCGGCGAAACCAATCAGTGGTATCCGGCGATCTACGAGAACACTTCGCCGCTCGAACCGTGGGGCACCCCGGAGGAGGGGTACCACTTCATGGCCGACATGGCGGACAAGGCGATCGCCTGGACCAAACAGCAGAAGGCCCTGGCACCCGACAAGCCGTTCTTCACGTATTTCGCGCCCGGCGCCACCCACGCCCCGCACCACGTGCCGAAGGAATGGGCCGACAAGTACCGGGGCAAGTTCGATCAGGGCTGGGACACACTACGCGAAGAGACCTTCGCGCGGCAGAAAGAACTCGGGGTGGTCCCGCAGGACGCCACCCTCACCGCCCGGAGCCCGGGCATTCCCGCCTGGGAGGAGATGAGCGAGAAACTCCGGCCGGCGCTCGCCCGCCAGATGGAGGTCTACGCCGGATTCCTCGCCTACACCGACCACCACGTGGGACGCGTTCTGGACTCACTGGAAGACCTCGGCGTCCTCGACGACACTCTCGTCTACGTCATCATCGGCGACAACGGCGCGTCCGCCGAGGGAACCATGAAGGGCACCACCAACGAGAGCTTCATCATCAACCACATGGATCATCTCGAAACCGAGGACTACATGATCGAGCACATCGACGACCTCGGCACCCCCGACTCCTACAACCACTACGCCATCGGCTGGGCACACGCGATGGACACCCCGTATCAGTGGACCAAGCAGGTGGCCTCGCACTGGGGCGGCACCCGCAACGGAACGATCGTGAGCTGGCCGAACGGCATCGCGGCACGCGGCGAGATCCGCCACCAGTTCGCACACGTCATCGATGTCGCACCCACGGTCCTCGCGGCGGCCGGCATTCCCGAACCGAGCACGGTGCACGGCGTCACACAGCGCCCGTTCGAAGGGACGGCGATGAACTACTCCTTCGATGCCGCCGATGCACCGGAACAGCACGAGACGCAGTACTTCGAGATGTTCGGCAACCGGGCGATCTTCCACAAGGGCTGGACCGCGGTCGCCAAACACAAGGACCCGTGGCTCGCCTCGTCGCACGGCCTCGACGCCGACGTGTGGGAGCTCTACAACGTGGAAGAGGACTGGACGCAGTCGCACGACCTCGCGGACGAGTACCCGGACAAGCTGGCCGACCTGCAGCGACTGTTCCTCATCCAGGCGGCGCGATTCAAGGTGCTGCCCATGGATACCCGGTCGGCGGAGCGGTTCAACGACGAACTGGTCGGCAGGCCCACGCTGATCCAGGGGACCTCCCAGACGTTCTATCCAGGGATGAAGAGGCTCAGCGAGAACTCCGTCATCAACGTCAAGAACAAGTCGCACTCGATCACCGCGAAGGTGACTGTCCCGGAATCGGGCGCGAACGGGGTCATTCTCGTCCAGGGCGGGGCGTTCGGGGGCTGGAGTGTGTACACGAAGGACTGCTACCTGAAATACACCTACAACGTCCTCGGTTTGAACGAGTACACGACCACCTCTGACCAGCCATTATCCCCCGGAGATCACGAAGTGCGCATGGAGTTCGACTACGAGGGCGGCGGTCTCGGTAAAGGCGGCACCGTCACCCTCTACGCGGACGGACACTCCATCGGTTCCGGGAAGGTGGAACGAACACTGCCTTTCATGTTCTCGATGGACGAAACGGTGGACGTCGGAATCGATGTCGCCTCCCCCGTCTCCAGCGAGTACGGCCCGACCGGAAACGGTTTCACCGGGGACATCGCGTGGGCACGTATCGATATCGGGGACGACGACCACAGTCACCTGGCCGATCCCGAGCACAGGATGACGATCGCGATGACGAAGCAGTAGTCCGAACGACATCACGAAAGCGTGGCATTCCCTTCGGTAAAACACGTTCACCCACACAAAACAACGCATTCTCGCTAAAATCATCGCACCGGCCTACGGCGTCGGGGATTGGCGTTTGTCGAAGATCGTTTCTCGGTGCAGCGAGAATTGGGGGTCGGCGTGACGGCAGTACCTCTCGGGGAATTTCATCTGAGTACTCGAATACCTTCGAGTGCAGGGGGTCGGACGGTTACCCGGACCCGCCTGCACACCATGCTCACCGAAGCGCTCACCGACGACGCCCACCCCTGCCCGGTGGCGCTCGTCTGCGCACCGGCCGGGTCGGGCAAGACGCGGGCCGTGGCCGACTGGGCACGGGAGGTGCTCGCCGCCGCCGACGCTCCGACCATTGCCTGGCTCACGATCGAGGAGCGGCACAACGACCTCGACGTCGTCCACCGTGCCATCCTCCGCTCACTCACCGACACCGGAAATCCTCGCCTGCAGAAGGCATGCGCCGGGCTCGATTCCGAGTCACCGGACCTAGGCGCGCAATTGTCTGCCGCGTTGCACGAACTCGGCGAGAACATCTGGATGGTCATCGACGACGCCCACCTCCTCCGCGACACCGAGGTACTCACCGACCTCGAGTCGTTCATGCGCTGGCAACCTCCGATGCTGCGGACGGTCATCATCGGGCGATTCGAGCCGCCGCTCGCTCTGCAGCGACTTCGCCTGGACGGCAAGCTGTTCACGCTCACGGCGAAGGCTCTCGCTTTCACGTCCGCCGAGGCGGCCGAGATGCTGGACGAGCACGACGTCGTGCTGAGTCCGGCCGATCTCGACGCGCTGATGGACCGCACGGAGGGTTGGGCTGCCGGAATCCGCTTGGCGGGAATGTCTTTGGAAGGACACCCGGATCCGAGCCGACTGATCGCCGAGTTCACGGGCGACCGCCGGGCCGTTGCCGACTATCTCATCGAGGAGGTCCTCGCCGGCCAGACCGGCGAGATGCGCGAGTTCCTCCTGCGCACGTCCGTCCCGGCCTCGTTCACCGTCGAACTCGCGGAGAAGCTCACGGGCTGCACCGATGCGCACGGCAACATCGACTGGCTCGAGCACCACAATTTTCTGATCAGCCGAATCACCGACAGCCCCACGCACTATCGCTACCACCCGCTGCTGCGGAGTTATCTGCGGGCGGAGATCAGCCGGATCGGCCACGTCGAAGTCGAGCACCTCGAATTGACGGCCGCCCACTGGCACGACGAATTCGGGGACGCGCTGCTCGCCCTCGAACACGCGGTGAACTCCGGTGATCACGAAGAAATCGTGGCGCTGCTCGCCCGGACTTCGCTGGCCCTGATCGTCGGAGGTCACGGCGAGGCCGTCGACCGGCTACTCGCGCGGGCACCCCGATCTTCGCAGGACCACCCGTCGGCGCGGCTCATCCGCGCCGCCGCGGCGCTCGCGTCGGGCAACATCCCGGTGGCCACGTCCACCCTCGAACTTCTCGACCGCAGACGGTCGGGGTTGCTGGTGGACGGTGCCGCCGAGTCCCGGTTACACCTGCTGCTCCGCGAATCGCTCCGGGTGCAGACCGCGATCGGCACCGGCGACATCGAGACCGCCCTGAACCGGCTGCGCAGGGTGGGTGTCGGATCGAGCGGCGATCCCGATCTCGACGCGTTCGTCCTGCTCCAGGAAGGGCGTGCGCTGCTGTTCCTCGGGCGGAACGACGAGTCGGAGGTTGTGCTCGAGAAGTCGTTGGCTCACGCTCGCCTCGGTGATGCGTCGCTGGGCGTCATGTACGGCCTGGGGTCTCTCGCCGCCGTCGCGATGTCGCGGGGGGACGTCGTGCGAGCGTCCGCTCTGGCGGACGAGGCACTCACGATCGGTCGGACGCATTCGGCAACGAGCGATCCGACATTCCACTTGACCAAACTCATCGACTCCTGGTGCCGCTACCTCCGGATGGATCCCGATGCCGCCCGCCTCGCCGCCGAATCCGCCGAGGCGCTGCGTCGGGCAAACACCGGGATCGCGGGCTTCGCCGACGGTGCCGCCACCCTGTTCGGTCTCGACGATTCCGGACACCGGCACAATTCGGTGACGACGCTGCACGCGGAGAGCCCCGTGTCGTCCTCGTTGCCGGTTCCACCGGGGGTCCGGGCGGTGTTGCTGCCTGCCATTCAGTACGCGTATCTGTCCGCCGGCGAGACCGGGTGGGCGCACGAACTGGCGACCGAGACGCACGCTCTCCTCGGGCCCACCGGCGACACAGCCCTCGTCGAGGCGATCATCCATCTGCATCTCCACCGACTCGACTTGGCCCGCAAGACGCTCCAACCCGTCGTGGACGGTGAACTGGAGTGTGCGGCGGGAACCAATCTGATTGCGGCGTGGCTCGTGGACGCATCGATCGCGCTTGCCCGCAAACATGATTCACGTGCCCACAGCGCACTGACCGAGGCGTTGCGTCTCGCGGAGCCGCAGTCGGCATTGCGCCCCTTCCACGACTGCGGACCGCAGATCCGAGAACTTCTGGTGCGGAGCACCGGCCGGTTCGGTGTCCTCGAACCCTTCGCGGAGAGGCTCCGGGCGTCGTTCCCGCGGTCGGAGAGCGCTGCGTCCGACATGTTGACTCCCCGCGAACTGGAACTCCTCGTGGAGCTTCCGTCGTGGCGGACCGCCGAGCAGATCGCGGCAGATCTGTGTGTGTCGGTGAATACCGTGAAGACTCATCTCCGCGGGATCTACCGCAAACTCGGCGTCACCTCCCGGCGCGACGCCATCGCCGCCGCGCAACACAACGGCCTTCTCTGAGCCGGTTCACCACTTGCGGGTGAGGCGCGTTGCCGTTCTGTCGGTCACCCTGAAATCTACGGCTGACCGAGTTCTGGAACGACGATGCGAATGAAGGAGCCCGCCGTGGTGCGTCCTGAATCGAACTGGCCCGGCAAGGTCAGGTACGCCTTCCTGATCAGCGGCGCCCTGTCCGATCGGGTGCTGGCCGCGTTCCCCGAGTTGGATGTCTCGGACGTCACGACCGGCGACACCACGCTCTACGGTCCGGTCGACAGCCCGACAGATCTCCGTGGCATGCTGGCGCGCTTCGACGCGCTGGGACTGACCGTCATCGAGATGCGGCGGCTACCGGACTGACCCGGCGTCGGGGTTCAATGGTTGGAGGGTCCCGGGAGGCGGTGAAGCCGATGTGAGCGGCGAGTTCGAACCGGGCACGGTGTTTGCCGGCTACGTGATCGAACGGGTTCTGGGACGAGGCGGCATGGGCACCGTGTACCTCGCCCAGCATCCCAACCTGCCGCGCAAGATCGCGCTCAAGCTGCTCGACACGTCGTGGACGAACGACGACTACGTCCGGTCACGTTTCGAGTCGGAAGCAGACCACGCCGCGCATCTCGACCATCCCAACATCGTCACCGTCCACGACCGTGGCCGCGAAGGCGGCAGGTTGTGGATCGCGATGCAGTACGTTCCCGGCACCGACGCCAGGAAAGCGCTCGGTTCCGGCGCCCTGGACGTCGAGCGCGCCGTGCACATCGTCAGCGAAACGGGCAAGGCACTCGACCACGCTCACGACGCCGGGATTCTGCATCGTGACGTGAAGCCGGCGAACATTCTGCTCGCGCCGGGTGATCCCGAACGTGTACTGCTCACCGATTTCGGCACCGCCAAAGCCCTGGACGAAACGCATCAGCTGACCCGCACCGGGATGTTGGTGGCGACCCTGCACTACGCCGCGCCCGAGCAGATCGAGGGCGAGAAACTCGACCACCGGGTCGACATCTACGCGTTGGGCTGCACCTTCTTCCACCTGCTCACCAACGAACCGCCGTACCCCGGTAACACCGCGTCCTCGGTGATGCACGGCCATCTGAACGGACCGATTCCCCAGCCGAGCGTGGTGCGCCCCGGGCTGCCCGCCGGTGTCGATGCGGTCGTCGCGCGCGCCATGGCCAAGAGCCGCGAAGATCGCTACTCGACCTGTCGTGAGTTCAGTGACGCCGTCCGCGCGATCGAGTGGACCGAGCCCGGCCAGGTGACCCGGCCTGCTGCCCTGGTCGACCCCGCCTCGACCACCCGCGCGAGCGGTCCGAACGTGACCCGGCCCGACACCGTGCCGGGTGCGGCGCCCACGAAACCGACACCGGTCGGGGGCTCGCGCCGGCGGACGCGCTGGCTGCTCGCCGCGCTTCTGGGCGTCCTCGTCGTCGCCGCCGTCGCCTATGTCGCCTGGCCGGGCGAGGAGTCGACGAGCGCGCAGGTCGTGCTCCCGCTGGCCGATCTACAGGGTCCGGCCGGGCTCGCGGTCTCGGGCACCGGGGACCTGTACATCGCGGACAGCGCGGCCAAACAGGTCCTGAAAGTGAGCGCCGGGACGTATGAGCAGACAGTTCTTCCCCTCACCGGACTCGAGGTTCCGCAGGGAGTGGCGGTCAGTGCGTCCGGCGATGTGTACGTCTCCGATCTCGTGACCAACACCGTGACGATGCTGCACGGCAGCACCCAGGTACCGCTGCCGTTCAGCGGCCTGAACCAGCCGTTCGGAATCGCACTCGGACCGGACGCCACGCTGTATGTCGCCGATACGCTGAACAATCGGGTGATGGCCCTGCACGACGTCACCGCAGCTCCCGTCGCGGTGCCGCTGACGGTGATCGGCCCGTTCGCCGTCGCCGTCAGTGAACACGGGGATCTCTACGTCGGCACGCCCAACAAGGTTCTCGCGTGGAACGCCGCCACCCATGCCCAGAGCTTTCTGCCCTTCACCGACCTCCAGAGCGTCGGGGGTGTCGCGGTCGACGACGAGGGAACCGTGTACGCCATCGATCAGAACCACAATCGCATTCTGCGGCTGGCCGCCGGTTCGGACGAGCAGGAGGTTCTCCCGTTCTCCGGGCTGGACCAGCCGGAGGGGATCGCCGTGTCGAGCCGAGGCGACGTGTACGTCGCGGACACCGACAACAGCAGAGTGGTCATGCTCCCGGCGGGCAGCTGACCGCTCGTGCTCAGGCCTGGCGCGCCAGATCGAAGCCGAAGGACTCCGCCACGGCCTCGTCCACCCTGCCGTGGTGAGTGGCGAGGAGTTCTTCGCGCTCGTTCGCGGAGAGTCCACCCCAGATGCCGTACGGTTCACCGACACTGAGCGCGTGTTCGCGGCACTGCACCAGCACGGGGCATCCGCGGCAGATCATCTTGGCGCGGAAGTCCCGCATCTCGCGGGCCCGGCCACGTTCGCGGTCGGGGTGGAAGAACGTGGACGACTCGTAGCCGCGGCATGCGGCGTCCCTCTGCCAGTCCCACACCTCGGCGACCGGAATGGGAAGACTCAACCGATTGGACATTGCACTCCTCCAGATACTCGTGAGCCGTTGTGTGCGAGCCCGAGAACTCGTTCCCGGGCCAGATCGGCGGCGCCGACGATGCCGACGTTCGCGCCGAGTTCAGCCAGTCGCACCTCGGCGACCGGTCGGTGTGCGCGTCCGGTGAGACGGTTCTCGAACGCGGCGGCGGCGGGACCGCGCAGCAGTTCGCCCGCCTCGCACACGCCCCCGCCGATGATGAACAGGTCGGGGTCGAAGAACGCGGCGATGTCCGCCATGCCGTGCCCCAGCCAGGAACCGATCACCCGGAAACACTCGAGTGCGGCGGGGTCACCCTCCTGCGCGGCCGCGGTGATGTGCAGGCCTGTGATGGCGTCCGCCCTTCCACCGGCGCGGGCGAGGAGATCGGCGGCGAAACCGGGCGAGACGTTCGCGAGATCCTGTGCTTCGCGGACCAGTGCCCGCCCACTGGCGTAACGCTCCCAGCAGCCGTGGTTGCCGCACCCGCAGCGGCGACCGTGCGGTTCGACGTTGAGATGCCCGAATTCCGCGGCCACACCGAACTTGCCGCGATGGAGAACGCCGTCGACGACGATGCCGCCGCCGATGCCGGTTCCGACTGTGAGCACGACGACGGTCTGCCCCGTCCGTCCGGCCCCGAAGCGGGCCTCGCCCCATGCTGCGGCGTTGGCGTCGTTCTCCACCACCGTCGGCAGTCCGCACGCCGCTTCGACCACCTCGCCCAGGGGCTCGTTGCGCCAGGCCAGGTTCGGGGCGAAGAGCACGGTGCTGAGATCGGCGGCCACGAACCCGGCCGCGCCGATACCGACTGCCTGCACGGGGTGGGTATCCGCCAGTTCGCGGACGAGTTCGGCGATGACGTTCTCGACACGGCGCGCATCATGGGACGGGGTGTCACGACGCACCATCCGGTGGATGACTCCGTCGGTGTCGACCACGCCGGCTGCGATCTTCGTGCCACCCACGTCGATGCCAATTGTCAGAGCCATGTCTCGTGTCCTCTTCAAATCTCCGAGTGAGCGGTGTCACGCTGACACTAGAGGACCTTTGGCGCGTTATCAATACGTACTTTGGTTTTTTTGAGAACAAAGTCGTGCGTACGTCAGCCCCCGAACAGCCGCTTCCGGATCTCATCCGTGAGGAGTGATCCGGGACTGCACAGGTCGGAGGACTCTGAGAGCGTGCGCGACGCCCCCGAGCATCCGGAACCGGGCGAGACCGCGGCCCGGCGTCTCGACTGGCAGTGGCGAGCCGCGGCGGTCGGCGCCATCGACGCCGTGCCGGCCGCCGTGGTCACCGCGGTCGCCGTCCCGTCGGGTGTCGCGCTCGCGGTGGGGGTGCTGCCCGCGGCGATCATAGGACTGCCGCCGACCCGACGGGCGCGGGCCGCGCTGATCCTCGTCGGGATCCTGACCGGCCTGCCGATGGTGCTGGGCTCATTCGTTGCCGGTACACCCCTGCTGGCGACCGCGGTCGTGTTCGCCCTCGCGGTCGGTGCGGCGGCGCTCGCGCAGACCACCGTCGCGAAACGGCGAGACCTCGGCAGGGTCTTGTCGACGCTGTCGGTGCCGTTGGTCGGAGTCGGCCTCAGCTACGACGACCCGGCGACGGCGATCGGGCTCGCCCTGCTCATGGTCGGCGGTTCGGTGTTCGCCTACCTCATGTCGCTGCTGCTCCCCGAACATGCCGCCGAAGCGCCCGCCCGGGCCGGGACGGCGATAACCCTCGGCTACGGCGTCCGGCTCGGCGCCGCGGGCGCGACCGCCGCCGCAATCGGGTTCACCCTCCACCTCGAGCACGTCGGATGGGCTTGCGCCGCAGCACTCCTCGTGATGCGCCCCGACGCCGAAGCGCAGGTGACCCGTATGGCGGGACGGATCGCCTCGATGCTCGCCGGTGGCACGGCGGCCGTGCTCGTCGTCGGCACGACCCCCTCCCCCTGGGTCTACGGTGTCGCCGTCCTCGCGGTCGTCGCCACTGCCGCAGCAACCCACCGCAGTCGCTGGTACGTGACGTCGACGTTCACTACTTTCCTGGTGTTCGTCCTGCTGTTGTATTCCGATCCCGGACAAGCCGGATACCGCTTCACCGAACGGCTGTCCGAAACCGTGCTCGGCGTCGCCATCGCGTTCGTCTTCGGCATCGCCGTCCCCACGCTGGGGCGTCGAACGCGGTCGTCACACTGACCGCGTCCCGGTGCTCAATGCGTCACATGAACATCCGACGTCATCGCGAGTACCGGATCGCCTTCCTGGTTGACGAGCCGGCTCACCAGGGTCACCACGTCGCCGGCCGTCCTCGTCGCCCGGATGGCCTCGATCGTGAACGAGCCGGTGAGGACGTCACCGGGCCGGACCGGCCTGGGGAAGTGGAGGTCCCGTATTCCCCTGCCCGCGATCACCTTCCATCGGTTCAGGTGGCACAGGGCCGCCAGCCGCTGGTAGACCCCGATCGTGTGCAGTCCGCTGGCCACGATCCCGCCGAAATGCCGCGCCTCGGCGGCCTCGGCGTCGATGTGGAAGTCCTGCGAATCCCCAGAACTGCGCCGCATCGGCGACTGCGGGTCGACGCCCTGCGGTTCGTCCCTGGCCGCCTCTTGCCGCGCCATCGGGCCGGGCCGGTCGGAGAACACCGAGCCCAACGCCCCCGGCACCATCTGCTCGAAGCCGAGCGCCAGCGCGCAGTCGACCGCGCCGCCACTCACCACGGCCTGTCGGGCGAGCCACAACGCTCCGCGGACTGGTGCCGCTCGCCACGCTGCTGATCGTGTGGCAGCTCATCGCCAGCGATGATTCGCCGTCCTTTCCGCCGCCGGTCGAGTGGTTCAGAGCGATCGCACGCATGTACGACGAGGGGGTGTTGTTGCCGGCAATCGGGCAGACGCTGACGACGTTCGTTGTCGCGCTGGCGCTTGCGGCGTTCATCGGCGCAACAGTGGGGATCGCGATCGGCGCGTCTCCGCGGATCGATCGCACCCTCTCACCGACTGTCGACTTCCTGGCCGCCGTACCCGGCGCCGCGTTCGTCCCCGTCGCAGTCCTGATTCTCGGCACGTCACTCGTGAGCGGTGTCGCGGTTGTGGCCCTGGTCGTATCGTGGCCGATCCTGCTGAACACCGCGACAGCGATGCGCGCCGTCCCCGCCGTGCGCCTGGACATGTCACGCACCCTGGGCCTGACGATCGGTGAGCGATGGCGCAAGGTCGTACTGCCCACCCTCGCTCCCGGAATCATGCTCGGTGTGCGGGTTGCAGCGTCGATGGCGTTGATAATCACGCTGCTGGTCGACATCCTCGGCGCCGGCGAAGGCATCGGACGGCTACTCGTCGAGAACCAGCAGAAGTTCGACGCGCGTGCCGTCTGGAGCCTGCTGCTGATCGTCGGCACCGTCGGATACCTGACCAGCGCCACCCTGGCGCGGGTCGCAGCGCAACTCACCCGTCCGACCGATTATGGATCTGCCACGGCCGGCCGCCGTTTCCACCCGTTGACACAAATAAGGACGAAGCCTTAGCCTCGTGGGCGTGGCCAAGAATTCACGTCAGGCAATGATCGACGCTGCGGAACGCATCGTCGCCGAACGCGGAATGACGGCGTTGACGCTCAAGGATGTGCAAGACGCAGCCGGGCAGGCGAACAAGTCCGCGGCCAAGTACCACTTCGGGTCGCGGGAGGGCCTGATCGACGCGATCGTCGAGGCACGCATGACACCAGCCAACCTGCGACGACAGGAGATGCTGGACGAGATCGACGCATCGGGGTCCGCACCCACTGCCCGCCAGGCTGTCGAGGCGCTGATCCTGCCGCTCGCGGCGGAGACCCTGAAGCGTGAAGGCAGTTTCTACGCCCGCTTCCTCGTTCAGGTCACGAACGACCCCGCGCTCGCCGAGTTCGTCCAGAAGCACCTCAGCGCCGAGAGTTTTCGCCGGGTGCGCGATCTCATCGTCGGTCTGGCGAGGGCTCCGCACGACGTGGCGGGCTGGCGTGTCGTCAGCATCATCAATCTCAGCCTCGTCACCCTCGCACGCTGGGAGAAGCACGAGCGCACCGAGGGGCAGACGGAGGCGATCGTGTCCGACCTCGTCGACACGTGCGTCGCCGTCCTCGAAGCCCCGTCCACGGCCACGGTCTCCGTCTCGTGACGACGACGGAATCCGAGGTGCCGGACTCTCCCGCCGACACCGAACCCGACTACCGGTTCACACTCGCGAACGAACGCACCTTCCTGGCGTGGATCCGGACCTCGCTCGGATTGCTCGCGGGCGGGGTCGCCGTGCACGAACTCGTCGAGTCGTCACGAATCGAGTTCGCTCACCTCGCACTGGGGACGGCCTGCGTCGCGCTCGCGTTCGTCCTGGCGGTCGGGGCATACCAGCACTGGCGCACCGTGCAATCGGCGATGCGCCGCACGCACCCGCTCCCACGCCCGGTTCTCGTTCCCGTTCTCTGCGTCGGGGTCGGTGTCATCGCCGTGCTCGCCGTTGCCACGATGCTGTTCTCGTGACCGCCGGCTCCGACAGCGGCCTGCAGGCCGAGAGAA
>NZ_LTCZ01000114.1:0-4011 GCF_001583455.1 Rhodococcus sp. LB1
AGGAACTCAAGGCACTGTAGGCCCTCCGGGCCCGTGCGTGGTTAGCGAGTGCAGAGACTCGTCAACCACGCACGGGCGCGAAGCGCCTTCGCGGCAGACTAACCTGTGAAGGAATTGACCGCACACGGCAGAAAGGTTCGCGATGGGTCGGATCAAGACGCAGGATCTTCCGGACCTTTCCACGCTGCTGGTTCCACAGAACGAGCTGATGCTCGCGGTGGAGCAGGCCGTGCTCCGGAATCGGGGGGCGGCCGGTGTGGCGGCGTCCCTCGCCGAGCAGATCGCGGCGAAGCTCGCAGGTGTCATCACACTCGGCCATGTGGACTCGGGTCAACGCCTCCTCGAGCAGGACATCAGCGCAGTGCTCCAGGTCAGTCGCGCGCCGGTGCGCGAGGCTCTGCGGATTCTCGAGCGTGACCGGCTCGTGCACTTCCAATCTCGGCGGGGTGCGGTGGTGACGGATCTGTGCGCGGGCGACGTCCGCGATCTGTTCGACGTTCGCGCCGCCCTTTATGTGATGTTGCTGCGCCAGGAATTGATGGAGCAGCCGGAGGATCTGAAGGCGGTATTCGACGCCAACATGCCCCGGGTGCTGCAAGGGGCGCGAGAGTCGGTCGACGCCTACGCGGTCGCCACATTTCTGCTGAACAGCACCGTTGCACAGGTTTCGCGCAATCGCATCGTGGCAGAGTTGTTGCAGTCGGTCTCCCTGCAGACCCTTCGGTACGTACGCGTTGGTCTGGCCGCCACGCCCCGCGACCTGCCGAAATTCGCCAAACGCTGGCGCGCGCTCCACAACGCGATCGTCGAGCAGGACGCCGACCTCGCGGTGGAACTTGCCGAGCAACGAATCATCAGCGTCCGTGATTCCGCACTTCGCGAGCTCGGTGCGTCTGAGGAGCCCGCCGGAGACCGGCGCGCAATCTGATTCCAGGCCCCGTAGCGGCCATGCCGCACGGCCGTACATCACGAACACCTCGCCGTGGCGATTGCACCAGTGAAGGGGAATCGCCGCCTTCGATAGCCCCCGGTGCGCTGTGCCGCGCACGGAATCCGTGGCATCCGCCGAATTGCCGTGTCGTATCCGGCGTTCCTCGACCGTAACGAGTCGGGGTGTTGTCGTGTGCCCGTTCGGTGTGCTGGGAACTGCCCAAAATTGTTGTCGACATAAATTGTGATTCCTGTTACGTTGTGACTGGCACCACTTATCCGGCCTTTGCCGGTCATTCGAATCGTGAAGAACCAGCCGAAATCGAGGAGCCCTCGTGAAGCCTTGTGTCACCCCCCTGACTGGATCCATCGGCGCCGCTGTGGACGGCGTTCGTCTGGATGAGCCCATGGACGATCGGACGTTCGAGACGCTGCGTGCGGCTTTCCGGGAGCATTGCACGCTCGTGTTCCGCGACCAGTACGTAAAGCCGTTGGCGCAGATCGCGTTTGCCCGGTTGTGGGGCGAGCCGGTGGTCACGGAGATGCTGAATCCGTTGGATGGGCACCCGGAGATCTTCCAGGTCGCGAACGTCAAGAAGGAGACCACGGCCACCGAGGCCTGGCACTACGACGGATCGTTCACCGCGGCACCGCCGAAGAT
This sequence comes from Rhodococcus sp. LB1, assembly GCF_001583455.1. Lineage (NCBI taxonomy): Bacteria > Bacillati > Actinomycetota > Actinomycetes > Mycobacteriales > Nocardiaceae > Rhodococcus > Rhodococcus sp. LB1. The sequence goes on from NZ_LTCZ01000114.1 coordinate 1,592, forward strand.
CTCGATGTTGTCGGCGATCACGACCCCGGTGGGCGGGGACACGATGTGGTCGAATCAGTATCTCGCGTACGAACGACTGTCTCCCGCAATGAAAGACACCCTGAACGGTCTGATGGTGCGGTTCAGTGGCATCCGGCTGGGCCGCATGCTCAATGTCGCCGACGAGGACACGCCGACCGCGGTGCATCCGCTGGTGCGCACGCATCCGGAGACGGGGCGGAAGGCGCTGTTCGTGGGACATCGGGAGAACGCCTGCATCGACGGGTGGACCCGATCGGAGAGCGAGCCGTTGCTGGAGTTCCTGTATCGGAACTCGGTCACCCCGGACAACGTCTACCGCCACACCTGGCGGGAAGGCGACCTGGTCATGTGGGACAACCGGTGCACCATGCACTACGCGATCCACGGCTACGGCGTCCAGGAACGGGTGCTCAACCGCATCACCCTCCGCGGCGAGGTTCCTGCGTAGGAGCGCCCACGACCAGCCCACGACCGTATGGCGCACATCCAGACGTAGTGCGCACTGATTGGAGCAACAAATGCAAGACAACGATCGCTCCACAGTGAGCGCGACGGCAGCAGCGCGGGGTGGATCGGCATTCCCGGATCCGTTGTGGAAGGTGCCGAGGACGACTGCTTGCATCACGACGAGGAAGGGAGAAGATGTGTTCATGGCACTCCCGGGCGACACCGAACGGGCAGACGACCCCGCCGACGGCGGCAAAAGGGTCGCCCCGGCGGTGAGCGCTCCGACTGCCCGCACCGCATGGAGCATCACGTTCCTCGTGATGATTCTGCAAACGATCAACTTCGCAGACAAGGCGGTACTCGGGATCGTCGCCCGGCCGCTGTCCGAGGATCTGGGCCTGTCGAACGCGGACATCGGACTCTTGGGCAGTGCCTTCTACGTCCTGTTCGTGATCACCGGGCTGGTCGGCGGCTTCATCGCCGACCGTGTGCGCATCGTCTGGGTGCTGCTGGCTCTGGCCCTGCTGTGGTCGCTGGTTCAGATCCCGGTACTGCTGGTGGGCACGTTCACCGCGCTGATCGTCAGCCGCGTGCTGCTCGGCGCCGCGGAAGGCCCCGCGGGTGCTTTGAACAACGTCGCGGTGTTCGGATGGTTTCCCAAGAGCAAGCGCGGCCTTCCCTCCGCGGTGGTCAGCTCCGGTACGTCGCTGTCGAAGATACTGATGGCGCCGGTGCTCACGGTGATCGTCGCGGCATATGGATGGAAGGCCGCATTCTGGACCCTGATGATCGTCGGCCTGGTGTGGGCTGCCGTGTGGCTGGTTGTCGGCAAGGACGGGCCGTACTCGGTGAGCAGTGCGCGCGAGGAAGCCCAGGCCGGTACCACCGGCAAGGTGGAACGGGTGAGTTTCCGGCGGATCGCCGCATTGCCCACCTTCTGGGGTGGGGTAATCGGCATGTTCGCCATCTACGGCATGGTTGCGGTGATACTCACCTGGCTGCCTTCCTACTTCGAGCAGGGGCTGGGCTTCGGCCGGGTCGACTCGGGACTGCTCTTCGCGCTGCCGAGCGTGACCGGGATGGCGTCGATGTTGTTGGTGTCCTTCATCACCGATCGGCTCGCCGGCAGGGGCATGAGCGTGCGAATCTCGCGCGGAATGGTGTCGGTGGTGGCTTTGTTCGTGTGTGGCGTCATGCTGGCCTCCATCCCCTTGGTGCACAGTGCGTGGCTGGCCGTGGTCCTCGTGGTCGCGGGATACGGAGCGGGCGTGGCCAGCTACCCGCTGATGAATGTCGCGGTGGCGCACATCAGCCCGGAGCGTCAGGTCGCATCCACCCTGGGCGTCTTCACCGCACTGTTTTCGACCTCGGGCATCCTCGCCCCGTGGCTCACCGGTCACCTCGTCGATACGGCGACTACACCCGCCGAGGGGTACACGACGGCTTTCCAGATCTTCGGTGTCGTGGCGATCTTCGGCGCCGTGGTGATGGCGCTGACCGTCAATCCCGAGCGTGATCGCGCCCGGATCGCGGCGATCGACACGCTGACCAGCGCCGACGGCTCCGTCGACGACAAGTCCTGACGAATCCGGACGCGGGCGCACCCGGGTGGCTCCGATGCCTTCCAGCCCTACTTTCTGCCGATCATGTTCGATCTCATCACGCGCATGAACCAGCCTTCGAGGGCTGGTTCATGCGCGTCCGTCGTGTCAGGCGGCCGCTCGATGTCGGCCGGTACCGCAGATAGCGTTCAGCTGGGGTCACGACTTTGGCGACGCGCGCTCGAGGCGCCATAACGCCTCGATGTCGGCGGCATGCGGCATCTCGTCGGTGACGAACAGCAAGCACCGTCATTTGCATGCGCGACTACGAAACCCGACCCGGCCACCGCGAGTCGGGGTGTTGTCGTGTGCCCGTTCGGTGTGCTGGGAGACTGCCCAAAATTGTTGTCG
>NZ_LTCZ01000115.1:0-1972 GCF_001583455.1 Rhodococcus sp. LB1
TCGGACAACCCGGCCCTGCCTCCGGTCCTCTCCCTTGCGGAACGCGTCTGGCCCGGCCGTCCCGACGACGCAGACTCGCCAACAGCTCTCGGTGCACAGCACTCCTGACCAGAAGAATCAGAGTACTCACGCCAGTCACGCACGGTGGGGCCATTCGCCATAGAGGACGTCGCGGTCCCGGTCTAAAAGGGGTAGTCGTGGCCGCAATCTACAAGGCGGTGTTCGGATGACCGGATCCGTCATCTGATGCGATACCGGGTATCCCTACTGGTAACCCTGCATATTCGGTCGGTGCGTATGTGGACTCCGACTGATGACGGAGTCAGCTCCAGCCGTTCCAGGTGCCCTGGTGTGCGTCAGTCATTGTGTTCCTTTTGTCTGTGGTCCTGCGGCGTATCCGGCCCAAGGTTGCGCCACTTCGGCGGCGTGGCGATGTGCGTTCTGCTGGCTGTAGCCGAGCATGTCCGCCACGATCGGAGCTGGCACCTCAGTGACCAATGTTCGGATTGCGGTGGTGCGAGCACCGAGGAGGTCGATACCGAGGGTGCGAAGTCGGTTCATGATCGTGTTGGGGTGTAGGTGACTGCCGGGTGTGCGGCCGGGAAAGAGCCACTCCGAGTCACCATCTCGGACGGCATGCAGGTTGGGTCGTTGTGCGAGGTGTTCGGTGAGCATGTCCGCGAACGGCGTCGGAATGGGGGCAGGGTGGGTACCGAGGGCAAGATATGGACCGTCTGGCGCCAGGAGGATGTCGGTGGTGCGATGGGATGCGATCCTCGCGATGGGTTGAGCGTAGAGGAGCAGCAGCGTGCCGGCGATCCGATATGGCAGGGATTCGCTGTTACCGGTCAGCAGTTCTCGCAGCCAGGCGATCCGTTGGTCCTGGGTGATGGTGGGGGAGGAGCGGGCGCTGCGGTGGTTGATCAGGACGGTGGTGTTGACCCGCGCCCGAAGAGCCCAGACGAAGAACGTCCGGATGCTATGGCGGGTGGTTGGTCCACCGATCAGCCATTCATCGACGTCGTGTTGGTTGCATGTCGAGGCGACGCGGCCGTGTGCTTGGAGGAGCCAGTCCAAGAACTTGATTGTCTCGGTAATCTCCTGTTTCGCCGCGTGGACCGGACCGCGCGTCGAGGATCCGGTGGCCGAGATGGCGCGGATCCGCCGAAGGTGGTGCCACGTCGCGAACTGCTCGACGGGTTGCCGCACGGCGGCCGCGCCGATGGCATCGAACTTGACCCGCAGCCAGTGCTCGAAGCGGGCGAGATAGGCGTCGCGTTCGGGTAGGAGACCATGATGCTCGAGCAAACCCCGGAGATGGGTAACTCGATGGCCGTGCCCGAGCCCGTCGATCCCTTCATGACTCATCGAGATCTCACCAACCGCTAACCTGCGCAGAATCTCTCGCATCTGCGCCGGCCGCATCCAGGTGATAACGCTCTCGGGTCGCTCGTCACGGCACAGCCCCTCCACAAGAGCGGTCATGGTGCCGGGATCCGCCGCATCGATGATCAGCAGTTCTGTGAGGTCGTCCCGAAGAGCGCAGCGAGCGCAGATGCTCCGGCGGTAGTGCTCGGCCTCGACACCACATCGGGAACAGGCGAGGTCGTCGGTGATGCCGGCGCACGGTCCGCAGATCGGGCCGTCGTGGGAATCGAGGCGGCCGGGTAGCAGCCGCTCCAACCCGCAGATCGTGCAGGAGCCGTGGGTGCGCATCGCAGCGTAGAAGCAGATGCCGCAGATTGCACCGTCGGGCCAGCGGGCGCGGATCCGGCCCACCTGTCGACCGCATCGATCACAATTGGCATCTCCGGTGGTGCGAGGGCGGCCTCGGCGTGTTGACTGGGGCGTCACCTCAATCATCGGAAATCACGCGGGCTCGTCTCGGGCGGGCACCACGTGGGGCGCCGGCCAGGAGTCGTAGGTGACCGAGTTGACCAACGCCAGCCGGGCACTTCCAGCCCATCGTGAA
>NZ_LTCZ01000115.1:1979-7007 GCF_001583455.1 Rhodococcus sp. LB1
ACGGCGATCGGCCCGGAGATATTCAGTGCCGACGCGAATCGCACCACCCAATCCGCAAGGGCCGGGACCGTGGCTGTTTCCAGGGTGAGCTCGCCTTCCGAACGTCCCAGTCCGGGGAGATCGACCGCGATCGGCCGCAGTCCCGCCTCGGCGAGGCCGCCCAGGACCGGAAGCCAGACCCGGCTCCAATACGTTCCGTGCAGCAGCAACACCGCCGGACCGTCCCGCTCGACGGTCAGGTAGCCGGCCGTTTCGCCGTCACCTGAACTGCGGTCCTCAACAGCCCCTTCCGTGATTTCGCTCATGGGACCACTGTGACCGAGGACGGCCTCCCGACCCAGTATCGGAAACGACATTCATGAGCACATTCCTGCCACGAGGTTCATCATCATCGGGTGGTGGCCCCTGTCCGACCCGCCCGAGCCGCCCTTCGAACACGACTGTGCCGCCGAGGTCTTCGCACGTCCTGCAGTACGTCCCAGCCCGCTCTCGGACCTTCACCGAGCACCTCAGCCCTCTGCAGATCAGCGTCGGATCCGCAATGCTCTTCGGCACCGGGCAGGCAATTCGTCGATCATTTTGATGGCCATTCCCACTTCGGACAGTGGCGCCCGGAGGCTGGAACCGCGGACCGCTAAATGGCCTGCGGGCGCTCGCCGCCGTGATGTCGGGGTTGTCATCGGTCGCTTCTGGACTGATCGTCCCAGTTCTCTGGGTACAGCCGAGCGCGTCGGTCGCCTGTTATGCCTCGCTGGTGCCCGCGCCGCGAACTGGATAAGCGGTGAGGGGTTGGTGATAACTTCGCCACAGCTTCCCCCGCGATATCCTGAGGACACATCATCGAAAGGTAAGTGTGCATCGCCGATGGCCGATAGCGATCCTCCCGACACTCAGCGTGGCGTGGCGACGAATGTCATAGCGGAGCTGGCTGCGGCCGGATTCGAGGACGCGCACGAGATCGGGTGCGGCGGCTTCGGCGTTGTCTACCGGTGCACGCAGACCGAGTTGGAGCGCACCGTGGCGGTGAAGGTCCTCACCGCCGAACTCGACGAGGAGAACAGGGCGCGTTTCTTCCGTGAACAGCGCGCCATGGGCAGGCTCACCGGGCATCCGAACGTCGTCAACGTTCTTCAGGTCGGGGCCACGGGCAGCGGTTGCCCCTTCATTGTGATGCCGTACTACCCGCTCGGCTCGCTGGAAGCTCGCGTTTCTCGGGCAGGCCCGCTCGCACTGGACGAGACCCTTCGACTGGGCGTTAAGATCGCAGGTGCTCTGGAGACCGCGCACCGCCTCGGCATCCTGCATCGTGACGTGAAGCCGGCCAACATCCTCCTCACGGCCTATGGCGAACCGGAGTTGACCGACTTCGGTATCGCGCACATCTCCGGAGGGTTCGAGACGGCTACCGGCACGGTCACCGGATCGCCGGCATTCACTGCTCCCGAGATTCTGCGGGGCGATCCGCCGAGTTCGGCCTCCGACATCTACAGTCTCGGAGCGACCTTGTTCTGCGCGGTCACCGGTCACGCGGCGTTCGAACGTCACAGGGGGGAGCAGGTGGTCGCACAGTTCCTGCGGATTGCCTCGGAACCTGTTCCCGACTTGCGCGAACACGGTATTCCCGAGGACGTCTGCGCGGTCGTCGAACATGCGATGGCGGCGAACCCGGATGACCGCCCCGCGTCGGTCGCTGCACTCGGCGATGCACTACGTCAGGTTCAGGCAGGTAAGGGACTGCCAGTCGACGAAATGGCCCTGCACGACGAACCCGCCGAAGACCGGCGGACTTCGGAATGGCTACTCCTCGCTCCCGCACCGCGGGCGCGGCCCCCTCTGCCGGAGCAGCCGGTGGCACATTCCCTTCGCGGCGCCGAGGGTAATCTTCCGCTGGAACTGACCAGTTTCGTGGGACGCAGACGCCAACTGACGGAGGCAAAGTCGAAGCTGGCGGACGCGCGACTGGTCACGCTGACGGGTCTAGGTGGCGTGGGGAAAACCCGTCTCGCTCTCCGTGTCGCCGCCGATGTCCGTCGAGGATTCACCGACGGTGCGTGGATGGTGGAGCTAGGCGAATTGCGCGACGAGTCGCTTCTCGTCGACGTGGTCGCGGCCGCACTGGGGTTGCGGAATCAATCGGCGAAACCGTTGAAAGACATTGTGGTCGACTTCCTGGCCGCACGGCAGATCCTGCTCGTACTGGACAACTGTGAGCAGATGATCGACTCCGTCGCAGAACTGTCCGAGTCGCTGCTCCGCAGCTGCCCGAAGCTACAAATCCTGGCCACGAGTCGGGAGCGGCTCGGAATCGGGGGAGAAGTCGTGCTGCGGGTTCCTCCGCTGATGGTCCCCGACCCCAAACGGAACCTCTCGCTGCGGGGAATGCCGCGCTACGACGCCGTGACGTTGTTCGTCGAGCGCGCTGCTGCGGCGGTGCCGGGCTTCAAGCTCTCCGAGGAGAACGCAAGCACGGTGGCGCAGATTTGTCACCGACTGGACGGGTTACCCCTTCCCATCGAGTTGGCGGCGGCTCGGTTGCGGGCCATGTCGGCCGAGCAGATTCTGCGTCGCCTGACAGACCGTTTCGCACTGCTGACCCTCGGAAGCAGGGGCGCGCCGACGCGCCAGCAGACGTTGCGGCTGTCCATCGACTGGAGTTATGAGCTCTGTACCGCACAGGAACAGCAGCTGTGGTCCCGCTTGTCGGTGTTCGCAGGCAGCTTCGAACTCGACGCGGTCGAGGCCGTGTGCGCCTGGAATTCGGACGGCAACGTCCTATTAGACGCGGTAGCGTCGCTGGTGGACAAGTCGATCCTCATCCGGGAGGAGTTCGGGGCGGTGGTGCGCTTCCGGATGCTCGAGACTCTCCGCGACTACGGTAGCGAGAAGCTGACCGAAGCAGGCGAATTCGAGACTCTGCGTCGACGACACCGTGACTGGTACCTGCAGTTGGTCGCGGACGCGAAGGCCGAGTGGATCAGCCGCGAGCAGGTCAGGTGGATGAGGCGGATCGCCCGTGAGCAGTCAAATTTGCGAGAGGCGCTGGAATTCTGTGTGAGCGAGGCGAACTGGGTGGCGGGACTCGGGATCGCGAACGCTCTTTTTCCATTCTGGCTCGCCCGGGCCATGTTCAGTGAGGGACGGTACTGGCTCGACCGCCTGCTGAAGGATGCGCCGGTCGACGTGAGCGAAGAACGTGTCATAGCCCTGTGCGTAAACAGTGTACTGGCCGATATCCAGGGAGACGCGGCGGCTGCGACCTCCCTGGTGGCCGAAGAGACAACGCTCGCGGCACAGACAGACAACGCGGTGATCCGCGCGCACATGGCCTTTGCCGAAGGTCTGCTGGCGCTGTTCGCGAGTGATCTTCCCCGAGCGAGGTCATGCTTCGAGACCGCCCTCGAGGTGTCCGGATCCTGCGGTCAGCCCACCCTGCACATCGAGGTCCTGAACTCGCTCGGGACGGTGAACGAACTACTCGGAGACCCAGCCCGAGCACTCGGCTACTACGAGCAGGTCCTCGAGATCACCGAATCAACCGGCGAGTCAATGTACCGGGCACATACGCTATGGGCCATGGGTGTTGCGGTGTGGCGTAGAGGTGAAGTCGAGAGGGCGTCCCGGCACCTCAAGGACGGGCTGGCATTGGCTCGGCTGGTGGACAATTCGCTCACCGCTGCCACCTGCCTGGAATCGTTGGCATGGATCGCCAGCGATAACAGTCCGCACCGCGCGGGCGTACTGATGGGTGCGGCGGAGGCAATGGTGAAGTCTGCGGGAAGCTCCACCGCGCTGTTCCCTGGCCTGCTTGTCGATCACGAGGAGAGCGAACAGCGCGTGCAGGCTGCTCTCGGCGGAAAAGGCTTCGACGCGGCGCGCGACGAGGGCAGGATGCTCGCCACCGAGGACGCGGTCGCTTTCGCCCTCGGCAATCAGTCTCCACAGTCTTCGCCCCCCGCGCGTGCGGCCACCGACCTGACGAAACGGGAGAGGGAGGTCGCCGCGTTGGTCGCCAGGGGGCTGACCAACAAGGCGATCGCCGCCGAACTCGTGATCGCCCAACGGACGGCGCAGGGGCACGTGGAGCACGTTCTCGCCAAGCTCGGGTTCACGTCCCGCGCGCAGATCGCGGCCTGGGTCGTGGATCAGGCCCGAGACTGAAGCGGCTGACGTTCGACCTACCCAATCGGACGTCAGAACGCAATCACACCGAATGGGAAGTGGCAGGGTGCAACCACAATCCTGCGTGATGTGGACCAAGGAAATAGCTCGTCGAATCGACGCAAGCAACCGCCACCGCGATCCTCTTGCCGAGGTCGGATCGGATTTCCAGCCCCCGAACTGCAGCTGGGTCATCGTACCCACTGTCGGACTGCATGATTCGCGCATGTATCTGTCACATGGAATCACGTCGGGGGCGGGTTGTTCGTCCTTCGGTGTCACCACGAGCTGACGGGGCCTGTCGATTGTGTCGGTGATCTTGGCGGTGAAGTCGCCGGTCCTGGGCCGGCGAGCGGTCGGCGGAGTGTTGTGGATCTGGGTGGCGCCTCGCACGATCGAAGCGTGTGCGCGGCCCGGGCGAGTATTCTGCTGGTCTGCGAGCGCGACGGTATCGATCCGGTTTCCGCCATCCGGACCCAAATTGCCTTTATTGTAAGCGAGTTGGGACTCGGCGCGACACTTCGGTGGGCAGTCCCGGGCCGCTGGTTCATGCACTGGAATCACAGCGCTCTGCCTGCCGGTTCAGCAACTGGAGCCGTGTGAAGGGGACACTCGCGCACCGTTCCGAGGGCGGCGGCGGGCGCAATTCCTGCTGCCGACTCACCTCAAACCGATCGCCGACGCTACCTATCGAAGCTACAATCCCCTTTCTGCACCCATGATATTTGCAAATGCCACAGCGCTCCCTCGATCCAATACGAAAACTGCTGGAGCCGAACTGTCTGCTCTTCGTGGGAGCGACCCAAGCTAATACTTGATGTCCACCAGGACGACCCGGACTGCGGGCGAGCTACAGTGCCTTGAGTTCCT